>CAYFTY010001027.1:0-1996 GCA_964346045.1 uncultured Bradymonadales bacterium
GGCACTTGTCCTCGGTGTCGATGACGCCGTCGCCGTCGCGGTCTCGCTGCGGATCGTATCCAGACTCTTCACATGCGTCGCCGACACTGTCTACGTCGCTGTCGACCTGGGTGACGTTGGCTACATCTGGACAATTGTCGCAGGCGTCTCCTACCGAATCGGCGTCAGCATCGAGCTGCTGAGGGTTCGCGACGATCGGGCAATTGTCGACGGCATTCAGCACGCCGTCGTTGTCGTGATCGTCGTCGGGGCCGAGGTCCACTCGATCATTTGGTGGCGACATGTCGTCTTCTACGACACCCTGATCCATGCCCATGTCGAACGAACCATTGTTCTGGTTGTTCGGGTTGTTCTGATTGTTGACGTTATTCGGGCTAGTCGGCCCGGGGCCCTTCTTGAGCGGCTCTTCGCCGCATCCAAAGGCCCCCAGAAGGCAGATAGCTGCGAGTGAAACGATCCACGTGCGCATTTTTTCTCCTGCTCGTCCAAAACGGTTCGATGCGAACCCTACCAGTATCGTGATCTCCACCCAGTCGAATCGCACGGTTTTCAGATAGTTTCAGCCTGAAGACGACCAGGGTCGATTTACGCGGCGCTTTTCTCTGCCGACGCCAGGGTTATGATGTGGCGACCAAAGAGGGCACCGTGGCGAAGAAAGACGACAAGCAGTTCATGAAGCGCGCGATCAAGCTCGCGCTTTCGTCCGAGCGAGAGGGAAATATACCCGTGGGGGCGATCGTGGTCCTCGACGACGAGGTCGTCGGCGAGGGCAAGAGCGAGGTGCTCGCGCCGACTTATCATCCAGGGAAACACGCCGAGATCATGGCATTGCGGTCGGTGCCCGACGAACTCTGGCCCCGGGCACGCGAGATGACCTGCTACACGACGCTCGAGCCATGTGTGATGTGCGCCGGTACCCTGCTCCTGCACGGTGTCGGGCGAGTCGTCTTCGGCGCCAGCGACAAACTCGGTGGCGCGCATTCGATCCTCGACTCGCTGCCTCCGTATTACGATGCCGGCGGCGTCTATACCTGGGAAGGGCCGCTTTTGCCGCAGATCTGCGACCCGCTATATCGGCGGGCCGACGAGATATTCTCGGAGCTTCCCGTGGGTCGTGCGAGCTGGGAGCCTGACGACGAGCAGCAGAGCCCCGCAGACTTGCTCGATAAGCTGCAGATCTGGGTCGACACCTCGGACGACACCACCGGCATTCGTGCTGCCCGCAGCGCGGCATCCGAATATATGAAACGCTTCGATGGTCAGGCGCTCGAAGCCCTGCTTCCGTACCTGGCCGAGACCTTTCGCAGAACCGGGTACCTCAAGGATTACCGCCGGCTGAAACGTGCCGCAAAATCGGCGAGCCGCCTCGAAATCCTCGATGAAGTCGATGAGGCCGTGAAGCGCGAGCTCCCGGACATCTGGATCAAACGCGCCTTGAAACGACGGGAGTTCAGCGAAGCGATCGAATACTGGTTCGAGATCGAAGATCATCCGCGCGCTCGTCACGTCGCGGACGATCTGGTGCGCATCGCCGGCGCAGACCCCGACCTCGTTGCATCCGCGCGCATGAGCCAGATCGAGTATCTGATCGGTCGCAAGAAGCGCAGCAAGTACCGCCATGCCTGTAACATCCTGCGCAAGCTACGCGATGAGCTCGAGGAAGCACGTGCTCACGAGTACTGGAATATCATCCTCGACGATATTCAGACGCGACACGGTCGTCTGCGAGCGCTGCAGGACGAACTCGAGAAGGCTGGCTTTGTGTGAGACGCGAGGCAACGGAATTGTAACCTATTTTGGAGTTGCGAAGTGAATCCGCCTCCGGCCTGCGGCCGTCCGCCTCCCAGGCGGGATTTCCTCCCGGGGTCGGAAGGGACCAGAACTGACCATATGTTCGCGAACGGGGCTCGCCCGGTCGTTCATCTAGCGTCGATGATGCGCTCGCAGGCTCGTTCGAGAACCTTCGCGGCCTCGACGAAGATCGCAAAGCGCTCGT
>CAYFTY010001028.1:0-1993 GCA_964346045.1 uncultured Bradymonadales bacterium
GTCTCCTGAATTTCGATCACGCGTGCGGGGGTAAATAGGTGCTTCGACCCTTCGATGTGGTCCTGAAACTCGACGCCGTCTTCGCGAATCTTTCGCAGGTCTTTGAGACTGAAGACCTGATAGCCCCCCGAATCCGTCAGGATCGGGCGCTCCCAGTGCATCATCTGGTGAAGGCCTCCGTGCTTTTCGATGACCTCGAGCCCCGGACGCAGATACAGATGGTACGTGTTGCCGAGAATGATCTCGGCCTTTACTTCGTCGATGAGCTCTTCAGGCGTCATCGCCTTGACCGTCCCCGCGGTCCCGACCGGCATGAAAATCGGGGTCTCGATCGTGCCGTTTCGCGTCTGAATGGTGGTCGCGCGAGCCATCCCATCGACCGCATCGACATCGAATCCAAAGGTTTCGCATCGAACACTCACCGGGCACCTCGATCGATGAACATCGCGTCACCGTAGCTGTAGAATCGATATTGTCTGTCGACGGCCTCACGATATGCCTCGAAGAGTAGCTCGTAGCCGCTGAAGGCAGCGACGAGTGCGAGGAGCGTCGAGCGCGGGAGATGAAAATTGGTGATCATGGCGTCGATGGCATCGAATGAAGACCCCGGTTTCAAGAAGAGGTCGGTGGTTCGATACCCGGGTACAAACGGATGGTCGCGTCGCATTTCGGACTCGAGCGTTCGCACCGTCGTCGTTCCGACCGCGACGACTCGCCCGCCGCGCGCGCGGGTTGATTCTAATGTTTCGCCGAGTCCCTCGGGAATCTCGTAGGCCTCGGAATGCATTTCGTGTTCGGAGAGATTCTCGGAGGTCACAGGACGGAAGGTCCCGGCTCCGACGTGGAGGGTCACAAAGGCAGTTTGGACGCCATGGGACTCGAGTTCGTCGAGGAGTTGCTCGGTAAAGTGAAGACCCGCCGTCGGCGCTGCGACTGCGCCGGGTTTCGATGCATAGACGGTCTGATATCGGGTCGAATCTGCGTCGTAATCCTCGTCGCGCTCTGCCCGCTGCTTCAGAATATAGGGCGGAAGCGGCATCTCACCAAATTGCTCGAGAATACCGGCAGGGCTCTCTTCGTATGCGTCGAGCGCACGCAGGCGCGCGATCCCGGCTGACCACTCGAGGACCTCAAACCGACAGTTCTCGTCAACCGTGAGAATCTGGCCGCTTCGCAAGGATTTCGAAGAGCGGGTCATCGCCTCGATCTCGAGAGAACCTCCACCGAGCGGTCGTACCCAACGCTTGTGGCCATCGGGTCGAACGACATCGAGAGCGAAGATCTCGACGCGTCCGCCTGTCTCTTTGCGCGCGTGCATTCTCGCACTCACCACCTGAGAGTTATTGAAAACGAGGAGATCGCCTTCGTTTAAACGATCGGCGAGCGAGGAAAAGTGTGAATAATGAGATATCGAGCCGTTGGAAACATCGAGATGCATCAATCGGGAAGCCGTTCGCTGCGCGGCGGGAGTCGTCGCAATCAACTCGTCCGGGAGATCGTAATCCCAGGCTTCCATTCGGTCGAAATCATCGTTTCTTTCCATCCGCTTTCCTCGCCAGTCTCAGGCCCCGACGGGCTATCAATTTCGGGACCTGAGGACAAGTTTCCAAGAGGACGAAGCTTTGCCCTGCCACCAAGCGATGGTACACTTTGCAGCAGAGATGGAAATCGAGTGCGGGTAGTTTAGTCCCCGAAAACAGAAGTCCGATGTCGAACGACGAAAACGGTGACAAAGCAGCGAGGATCGAACGCATTCGAGCGATCGTGAATGAAGATTACGATCGCATCAGTGAAACGACGGATCCGTTCGTCATCCTCAATCTCGATAAAGATACCAGTTGGGAGGCTGCCAGCTCGCGCTACGAGCGCTACGAGCGCTTCTACCGCGCCGAGAATTTCCAGCGGCTCGGAGATATGGACCTCACCCGTAAGGCGCTGGGGCGGTCGGCCGAGGCGCGCGCCGAGATCGCCGCCGCGATCGCGCGCATGCCCG
>CAYFTY010001029.1:0-1986 GCA_964346045.1 uncultured Bradymonadales bacterium
AGGTCACCGGCTCTTCGAGCGAATCCCAGCTCAGAAGCGCCCCGGCAGTCTGACCCTCGACCTGTGTATCCGTGCTCAACTCGCCGCGAGAGACCGTCCAGGTTTCAACGCCCTCTGGGGCCGGCGAGACGCGCGCTTCGACGTAAAGGCGAAAGGGGTTTTGTCGTCCCACATAGCTACCATCATAGTCGACCCAGCCCCGAATCGCGCCACCATCGGCCTCGATACGAGCGGCCGAAACGCCCTCGTCGCTCACGCTCGCCCCCATGTCGAACGCGATCAGATGCGGGCCCTCTCCCTCGAATGTGTAGCGATGAAACCCGACGTGATTCGAGGCCGTCAGCTCGGCCCGCACCGATGGATTCTCGAGCCGTGTCGAGTAGTAACCCGGTGAGGCTCTCTCTTCTTCTTTGATGTTATCGGCCCAGGTATTCGTGATGCCCCGCTCGTCGATCGCAGCCCGCGTCGTGGGGCTCACGCGGATATTGCCGTAGTCGGTGACGCCGGTACCCACGAAATGTGTATGGCTGAAGCCGCGGACATCCTCGTCACGCCAGTAGTAGCCGCTGTAATGATGCAAATTTGCGGGGTGGATACCGTTCATCGACGAGTCAGGACCGAGGCGCACCATGCCGAGCGGCATCTGGGCCGCCGGGGTCAGGCCTGCGTACGCGAAACCGGCGCCCCCTGTGCCGATGAAGGGGTCCACATAGCCAAGAATCTCGCTCTCGTCGATGAGTTCGGCGGGCTCCGTCGAGGCGTCATCGTCCGCGTCTGCGGCGCCCAGATCGTCGCGTCCCTGATCCTGTGCGGCATCCGGTTCGTCGATCGGAGTGTTGCTCGATTCGGAGTCCGAAGAGCAGGCGGTGGCGTGCAAAAGAATGAAGAATAGAGCGGCCAATCGCATCGAGTACCTCTGGGTCGGCACGCACTATAGCGCCCCTTGGCCCCAACGAAAAACCCGCACTCGCCCGCTTCTCCCCCCCCGGAACCCGCCTTTGATAAACCCCTGCCCCTTTCCCACAAAAGAAATGCGATGCTGGAGCGCGGAGCTACTGGAAAGCTTCGGACTTCTGCTACGATCTCGTCACGTGATTGGCCGATCAGGTCAGGGGCCTCGGCGATGAAATCGCGCTTTTCTTTGATTCGCTGGACCAGTTCAGTCGCGACTTCGGTGCCCGCAGCCTCGCTCACGTATTCTGCATTGCTGGAGAGATCAGCTCGAGCCGCACGTGAAAAGAGAAGATGCGCCATCTAATCCCCGGACTTCAATCCCTCGAGCGCCTCGGCGAAGACATCTTCGGCAGGCACGATCCGCCAGGCATCAACGTCGGCGAGCCCTCCCCCATCGCCGAACGCAGGTGGGTGGCCACCTTTGATTCCATTTCCGAATCGGGCGCACGCCCATTCTCAGCGAGGCATTGTGACAGCGCAGTGACGGTTTGACCAAGGTTCGGTGATAGGAGTCTTCGAAACCTTGTGCCTCGAGCGCAGAGGCCCACAATGGGCGCATTCTGGAGACCCGGCTGCAGATGCGATTGCACACCCTCATGCTCCCATTTCTCGCTCTGAGCTTTGCTCTGCTCGGGTGCTCGGAAGTCGACGAGGAGGAAGCACGTCGAGCGTGGCTGCACAACACGCTGGTCGACGACAATCGCGACATCGTGCTTCGTGAGCCGACGCTGAGCGCCCAGAAGTTCGAGAAGATGCGCTTCACGGTCTACAATTTTTATCGGGGCACGGCGGCTCAGTACTGGCGGGACATGAGCGCGCCCTCGTCCGGGCGGCCGGCCACTCGTTTCGCGTCGGCGTCGTCGAGTCGTATTGCGCTCGTCGGTGACCCACACCCCGAAAACATCGGCTCGTATCGGCCTTCGGACGGAGATATCACCGTCGATTTCAACGACTTCGATGGCTCGCGATACGGCCCGTTTCATTACGACCTGTGGCGGCTGGCGCTCGGCTACGACATCGCGGGTCGCACCG
>CAYFTY010001030.1:0-1986 GCA_964346045.1 uncultured Bradymonadales bacterium
AAAGTATTTTTTGAGTCAGGAGGCCTTCGAATTGCCCGGCACCAGCGCCACTCTGGCTCGCCCCTCACTTTCGGGCAGCGACGGTGTACTCACGGTCCGCGGACAAATGGTGCTTCCCGCGCAGGACACCGAGTGACGGGCGTGAGATGGATTCCTTTCCGTGAAAGAGCACTCGCGATATACTGCGAGTAGAAGATCTTCCACATCGAGGTACTCATGCGCGCTCTCCGAGCCCGTCTATTCGCCGTTGTCGCGGTGCTTCTTTTCGTCGTTCCGTCGATCGCATCGGCTGACCGTGTGATTCAAAATGACAGCGTCGGCGAGAACGTCAACAACGTCACAGCAAGCGCCGAAATCATCGCCGGAGAGATGTACGAAGCCGTGTTCGACATCCCAACCGAATGGCTCGAAGAGACGACCGGACGCCCCCTCTACTGGGTGGGTGTCCGAGTCCTGATGGTCAACGGACCGAACAGTGGTCAGAATTACTGTGGTCGATTCTCCGTCGAAATCTGGGAAGAGCCTCCCGGCGTGCCCCAGGTTCAGAGCGATTGCACCCTCATCGATCCGAACACGTTTCAAGTCTACAACGGAAAGCACAAAGACCCCGGGGCACTGATCTTCAGCGCCGAAGACGCAACGATGGGCGTGCCGAATGGGCCTCTCGGCTTTGTTGTGCAGGGCCAACCCAATATGGGGCAGGCGAATCTCCAAGACCTGAACTTCGCCGCGCTGAATATGAATCAAGGCGTGAATCTCTCACCGGTGAAAATCGATACCAATCGAGTTCGCGTGGGTATCAAGGCCATGGACCTCGCCTGCACAGGAGGCACCCAGGGACAGGCATTTCCAATCATGGTCTCGGATTTCGACGGTGTTGCCGGACCCGGGCGGAACTACATCTACGGGCGCGAACCAACCGTCTGCCCGACTACCCGACACTACACATGGGAAGACTTCGGGCCCGCGTTCGGAATGAGCACCCCCGGCGATTGGATCATTCGACTCGTCGTGAGCTTCAATCAGAACGCCACCATGGATATGGGCATGGAAATCGATGCCTCCACGGTCGACATGTCCTCTGACATGACAGAAGACATCGGCAACCCCGTCGACATGACCACAGGCCCGGATATGAGTGGCACGGACATGCCGACCTCCTCCGATGCGGGCGACATATCCACCTCCCGAGACATGAGCGATGGAATGGGCGCGGCCCTTCTGGTCGAATCCATCAGCCCGAGCACGACTGCCAATACGAGTTCAACCGATGTCGTGATTCTCGGAGAGGGATTCGAGCCAGGCATCGAGGTGCTGCTCGGAGCGGATGCTATTGGCGTACGAACCACCGTCTCCGAGCGCATCGAGGCGACGGTACCCGAAGGACTCGACCCCGGTACCTACGACCTGATCGTCACCAACCCGGACGGCGAGAGTGACAGCCTCGCAATGGCGTTCACCGTTACAGACGACAACGGTGCGACGGACTCCGGCGGGGTTGAGGAGGGTTGCGGCTGCGCTGCATCGCAGATGAATGCACGCTCTCATGCCCCGGTGCTCCTCTTGTTGCTTGTCGCACTCATGTGGAGCCGACGGAGACGATCAACCTAGCGCCTCGCGCCTGGTGCCGACCGAGACATTGTCTTCAACAAATTCGCCGAGCACCTCGGCTGCCCACCTCGCCTCGTCGGGGCTCAGGCCAGATGCGACTTCGTGCGACTTTGTCGCGTCTTTGAGGACCAGGCGCTTTCCGTCCCAAAGAATCCGAGCCTCTGGAGAGAGCAGCCCCGTCTCAACCTGCCGGAATCCATGCTTGATGCGCGTCAATCGCCAACCCCAGTTGCGATTGACCACCAGAATCGTCGATGGCTCAGAGCTCATCAAGACTCCGATGAGTATGAGCAGAGGCAAGACCGCGGGCCACAACGGAAGCGTCGAGAGCAGGGCTGCGACGCCATATCCCGCAGCGCACGCGCCGAGAAAGAC
>CAYFTY010001031.1:0-1976 GCA_964346045.1 uncultured Bradymonadales bacterium
GTCTTCGACACATTCTCGCAGGTCGAAGGGGAGAGCTTCGAGGTCGACCTCTCCAGCCTCGAGCTTCGAGAAGTCCAACACATCGTTGATCACCCCGAGCAGCGATTTTCCGCTCTTGTCGATGGTTCGAACCATCTGCAGCTGCTCGGCATTCAGGTCCGATTCCATGAGGACTCGCGTCATGCCGAGCACACCGTTGAGCGGTGTGCGGATCTCATGGCTCATATTGGCCAGGAATTGAGCTCGAGCTTCGAGTGCGAGGAGGGCACTGTCGCGGTCGGATTCGAGCTGGCTGGCATGGGTTGTGACCTCGAGAGCTTTCTCGCGAACGGCAGCTTCACGCCACCAGATTTTCTCGACATATTCTTCGGTCAGCGCGTTGGAGACCATACCAAAGCCGACAACCACGGTGATCAAGAACGCCTGTCCGAACCAGACGGCCCACCCTCGCGCAATGAATTCAGGCTCGATCGCGAAAAAGAGCGGCGCTGCGTGCACGCCGGCGAGGGCGGTGATGCAGATCCCGGCCCAGACGACGCCCTCGCGCGTGCCGTGCTGGTACGTCGCGAGAAGCGGCATCGCCACAATGTACCAGAGCGACATCGCCTCACCTGCACCGGTCATCAGAGAGACAGCTGTCAAACCGGTCAGAGAGATCAGCAGATTCAGATGCCCCAACCAGTATTCATTGACGTTTTCGCCCCACCGGACTCGCCACCAGAGTAGCCCCGTCAGTCCCGCGACGATGAAATCGACGATCGCGGTCGGTCGACCGGCAAACGCGTAACCCAGACCAAAAACCGTCCATCCGCCCGCGACGATCGCGAGAAGGTGCTCGAGCCGCATGCGCCGGTCAGGCGCCCTCGGCGGCTCGCTCATCAACTGTTCGGTGTCTAGCTCGTTCAGTGCCATCGATCTTCATCAACACGAATCGAATAAAGTCCGTCGCGCATCGTCTTATATGATGGCAATGCCCACAACAGGGATCACGTACGGCTTTCTCGCGGTGCTCATCGGCTTGAAAGCCACGTACCTCTTGAACGATGATGGTAAGACCAGATTTCCACATGCAAATGCCCCTTCGAGGCATCCCGGGGATTCGATGAAGATGCTTGTTCGAACGTTCGTCCTCGTGGCGCTCACGGTATCGTTGAGCGCCACCGCCTATGCGCAGGAAAAGGCCAAATACACGGGTTGGAAAAAGGGTCCGTGGGAAAAACACGATGTCGATGATGGAATCACGATGTACCTCAATGACGAGGTGCCCACCGGCATCGACGCGGTGCGCGTAGATGCGGTGATCGATCTTCCTGCTGATAAGATCTTCCCGATCATTATCGACGAGAATCGGGCGCGCTCATACTCGTTCATTCGCGAGTTTCGGCCGCTGGCCGTGTACGGGGAGTGGGGCTATCTCTACCAGCGCGTGAAAGCCACAGGCGTCGACGATCGCGACTTCACGGTGAAGCTGAAAATGGTCAAGCCCAAGAGGCGCAACGCCGGGCCCTACGGGTGGGAATGGAAGCAGGCCAACGATAAGGGTCCCAAGCCTCGAGACGGCGTCGTGCGTGCTACCATCGTGGCAGGTTCCTATCTACTCACGCCGATCGAAGACGGCAAAAAGACCCTGGTCTCGTATCGACTCTGGTTCGATCCGGGCACATGGGTTCCGGATATTCTGGTGAATCCCGCCGTGCGTAGCTCGGTCAAAGAAACCGTTCGCCGGCTGGTCGACGATACGCTCAAACAATACAAGAAGTAGATCGTCAGCGGGTGGCGCTGATTTTGCCGGATTTCTCGCCGTTCAAAATCGCCAGCACATCGTTCTCGATGCCGTCGACGGCCGTCTCGACGACCCTTCCGATTTCTTCACCATCGCGAGTGACGACAAAAGTGGGCACGGCTTCGAGCTCGGGATAGCGAGTGGTGAAACCCCGCTCCACCGAGCGCATCTCGACGTGGAAGTTCACGTCGCC
>CAYFTY010001032.1:0-1975 GCA_964346045.1 uncultured Bradymonadales bacterium
TACGGAATGCCCCAGCTCGGCCCGTAGGCCTTCTGGAAGAGCTTCTTGAAGTAGGGGAATTGGGCACCGGCAACGAGTACCCCGGCCTTGTAGGCGGCGAAGACGCTATCATCGCCTCCGCGACGCATGTAGCGAACCATTTCGAGGGCTTCTTCCTGTGTGAGTTCCTCGACGTTTTCCGTAGGTACGATGCCTTTGTCGAGCGCTTCTTGGGTGCGCTCCTGCCAGTCCTTCAAACCGAGCTTCGAGGTCGCATGGCACTCGCCGCAGCGGCGCGTTGCATCGACTTCTTCGCCGTCGACCGTCGTGTGGGGTGCCCCCAGGATCTCGAGAGCTCGCTGCGCAAGTTCAGGTCCTGTGAGCTCGACCTCGGGCACTTCGGTGGGGTCACCCGGTTCGGTTGGCAATCGTTCCCATTCGCATTCTTCGTTGTCGGGATCAGCTCCGCACATTCGGATGAACTCCATGGCCTGTGCGTACTCCGACTCGGCCCAAAGTTCCTCGTTCAAAACCTCGTGCGCATCCGGCGGCATCCAGTAGTAATTCTCAAAGAGAAGTCCCGTGGGCGTAAGCAAGCTGTCCCATCGGTCATCGTTATGATCGAGACGGTTCAACCACGGGGCCTGCCCGCAGAATACACAGCCACCTTCTTCTTCATTGCGCGACGAGAGTGAACGGTCTGAGGTCCACTGGTCGCGACCCATGCGATGGCACTTGGTGCATGCACTGGCTTCCTCGCTGACCAGGTGAAGCGGTTCAGACCATCCCTGGTCGGCGGCGTCGATGATCGTGTAGGGGCCATTGTAGCCCTCGACGAAATCTGGATTGTCTCCCATGCGGGGAACGATCGGATCTCCATTTTCATCGACGGCTCCGTCGATCCACGGGGAATGTACAAAGGGGTCCGTGCTGTGACAGCCCTGACACTGAATCCCACCGTTGGGGCCAATGCCACCTTCGATGCCGCCCCAGAGGTCATTCCAGACCTGAGGCGAGTCGTCACTCGACACGTCGTCGGCCGGGTGGGGAATTTGGGTGCCGTCATTCGAGGGTCGGGGTGTTTCGCCAGGAGGCAGCTGATTCTGGAAGAAGCAGGTCTGTCCCGTAAAGGGGTTGTGCCCGATCATGGCCATGTCTTCGTAGCGTCCTTGCGCTTCGTGAGACTTCCGACAGAGGAGCACCCAGTGGGTCCCCTGGGCGTTTCGAGCGTGCGCGACCCGAGGGCCGTTGGCACCTGTGCGAGCGTCGGGCTCGCAATGGCTGTAAATGGTCTGAGGGTTGTCACATTGGTCGACCCATTCGTCGATGGGCTCACCGTCGACCGTCGAGGGAATCGGAGTTCCGACCTCGGTGCAGTCGACCGTCGACCAGTCGAAAACTTCGCCGGGCTCGACGAGTTCGAGTTCGTCGACCCGCTCTACGACGTTTCGAAAACCGACAGGCCCGATGAACTCGACTTCGGCGACCTGCGCGAGAGAATCGAAAGGTCGCTCGGCGAGGATGGCCTCGACGGCGCGCGCATCGAGCCGGGCGTCGAGCTCGGCCCGGTCTGATCCGTTCATGTATTCGAGCACACCACGCGCCAGTGCGGTGCCTTCTTCGACATCGAATACGAACTCGCCATTTCCACTTTCTTCGAGTCGCTCCCAGAAGGGGATGTCGCCCATGGCGCGGATGCATGCCGCGGCGTATGCCTGGTTACTGACGATGCGCTCGCCATCGTCGAACTCGTCTCCTTTGCCCGAGCCGAGCTGGTCGAGGGCCTGTCGCAGGTCATAGCGGGCTTTATGCGCGACGCCGTTTCCGTCCATGACGCAGACGTCGACAAAAAAGGTATTGCTCTGCCGGCGCTCGAAGTCCTCTTCGGTATTGTTGAGCAACGATTCGGGCGTCGTCTGATTCTCGAACATCGAATCTTCGACGGCCGGGCCGACATACTCTGCGGGTGCGCGAGTTTCGCTGATCCTCGGTATGT
>CAYFTY010001033.1:0-1968 GCA_964346045.1 uncultured Bradymonadales bacterium
CGCGATCGACGCGGCCGAATTCGACGGTCTCGACGAGCTCTTCAGCTGGTCATCCTATGCTGCCCTGCACGCCCTCCGCGAAGCGGGATATCGACCTGGAGACGTCTCGAAAGCCGGCGTCATCCTGGGCAATCTAAGCTATCCCACACGCGGCATGACCGAGTACGCCGCGTCGGTCTGGCGCGGTGGGAGAGCCGACGTTCGATGGAGCGCCGACGTCCCCGTCGGTATTTCAAAAGACATCGATCCCCGCAATCGCTTCATGTCGGGCTATCCCGCGCAATTCGTATCTCGTGCGCTTGGCTTCGATGCTTCGACGAGTTCGTTCTGTCTCGATGCGGCATGCGCCTCGTCTCTCTACGCCGTCAAACTCGCCTGCGACCGACTCCACGATCGAAGCGCCGACCTCATGCTCGCAGGCGGCATCAATCGCGCCGACGACCTCTTCATCCACATCGGATTCTGTGCGCTGCAGGCCATGAGCCGCACCGGTCAATCGCGCCCGTTTCATCGTGATGCCGACGGTCTCGTACCCGCAGAAGGGGCCGGCTTTGTCGCGCTCAAACGACTCGAGGATGCGCTCGAAGACGGCAACGAAATTCATGGTCTCATCCGTGGCGTCGGCCTCTCGAATGACGGCCGCGGGCGCGGCTTGCTCACGCCCCTCGAAGACGGTCAAGAGCGCGCGATGCGCGCTGCATACGAGGTCAGCGGGCTCAGCCCCGAAGACATCAGCCTCGTCGAATGCCACGCCACCGGCACACCGCTCGGAGACGGCACTGAACTCATGTCGATGGCTCGCGTATTCGAACACGAGACGCCCATCGGTTCGATGAAATCGAACACAGGGCACCTGATCACGGCTTCGGGCGCAGCAGGTATCCTCAAGGTGCTCGGCGCCATGCAACACGGTGTGCGCCCTGCGAGCCTGCATAGCGAAGAGCTGCGCGACGAACTCGACGAGGTGCCCTTTCGGGTCTTGCGAGAAAACGAAGACTGGAACGTCGAAGGCCCGCGCCGCGCCGCCATCAGCAACTTCGGATTTGGCGGAAATAACGCTCATCTTTTGCTCGAAGAGTGGAACGAGACCGAATTCGCGCCCGCCCCCAATGTCGCCCGAGCGCCGGTCGCCGTAGTTGCGATGCAGGTGCTCACGGGCACGGCGCACGGCGCGCGTGGATTCCTCGATGCAGATGAAGAGGGACGTCTTTGGGAGATTCCCCTCGACCTGCGCGAAGTGCGTTTTCCGCCCAATGATCTGACGCAGACCCTCGGCCAGCAGCTCGCAATCTTGCGTACGATGCTCGACCTCGACGAGTCGCTCTGGAGCGATATCGCGCGAGAGAAAATCGGCGTCTATGTCGGCATGGGATGCGACCCCGAGATCGCCCGGCATGCGTTGCGATGGCGCGAAGGAGACGCCGATGACCGCATCGTCGAGCCCCTGCAATCGGCGACGGTACTCGGCAAGATGCCGAATATCGTGGCCAATCGGCTCAACAGTCAGTTCGATTTTCGCGGACCTTCGTACTCGGTGAGCGGCGAGGAACTCTCGGGGCTCTATGCGATGGATATCGCCTCGCGAGCGTTGCAGGCCGGCGAGCTCGACCTCGCCTTTGTCGGCGCCGTCGACCTCAGCGACGAGGTCGTCCACGCTGATGCGCTGGCTGCACTGGGCGTCGAAGATTCCAGAGGTGACGCGGCGCTGGTTCTGGGTCTGCGGCGCCTCGAAGATGCGCGCGCTGCAGGCCAGGCCGTGCTCGCCACGCTCGATATCCGCTCGTCGGACGCGCCCGAGACCGCTCGCGGGCCGCACGCCGCCGCCGGTTTGCTCGAGGTCGCGCGAGCCGTCGGCCTTGCCTATGAAGACGGTGAAGAATCCAGCGTCGATCTGAAGTCACGCATCAGTGAGGCGACGGCAGCCGTCGAGGTGGGGGTCGCAGATCGAGGTCTCTTCGAGGCGCATCA
>CAYFTY010001034.1:0-1961 GCA_964346045.1 uncultured Bradymonadales bacterium
GAGTTCGATGAGGGTCACGCCCTCAGGCCACTCGGCCGCCGGCGCCATGTCGACGGCGGCATCACGCTCGGCCATGTCGTCGCCACTACCGAGGTCTTCGGAACCCATATCTGCTGTGCTCATGTCGACGGCACCGGTATCTTCGAACTCGGCATCGAATCCCGTATCCGGGTCGGTGGTGCCCGAGCTGCCGCAGCCGACTGAGAGGCAGCCCACACACATGAAGAAGGTAATCGAGACGAATGAAGGCAGACGCATGCTCTGGCGAACGGACATGGAAGGCTCTCGTTTAGTTTTCGTTTCAGATACTTGGCAGTCTACACGTGGCCGTCGAACTTGTCTTTCGAAAATTTTTTATCATCGAAGACAGAAGTCGGTTCTCCAGACCATCACGTCGAGCGTTGGTCGATCGGCAAAGCTGCAGATACACTCGCGAGCTTCGTAGCTGAGCTCGATGCCATTCGTCGGCCGGCACGCGGTCTGGAACAGGCTGAGTACATCGTCGACGAGGTGCGAGGGCCTTGCCTTCGCTTGCGTCACCAGCGGTCGACCCCTCGAAGTGTTTAAAATCTCGCGGTTCTGATGGCTCGCTCGCGTACTTGACCGTCAGTGGGAGTCTCATTCGTACGAGTGTAGGAGACCGCCCACGCGGACACCCAAAGGCGTAGCCTATTTTCGAGAAACGTGCCCAGCGTAGCGCCCCTCCTGTCCGCGCTGCGAGCTGTCCTCCAATATCGAGTGACCGACTCCTGGTCGCATGTGGCTCTGGCATTCAAGAAAAAATTTCGACGATTTTTGCAACGAAACCGTCGAGTGGCCGAAAACCTTATTGAGGGCTAATACTTCACGAGACTGGAGAAAAACATGAAAAAGCGATTCAGAATCATCATTGCACTCGGCGCATTCGCACTATTCTTTGCTTGCGGCGACGACGAAAAGGAAGGGGACGATGTGTTCAAAGGCGTGCCACTCCAGAGTTTGAGGACCGGAGTCGATACCGTCGGAGCAGGCACCGTCGTCCACACAAGCTGCCCGAGTTCGCGCGATTGCATCCTCAATTGTTCAGCAGACGCCTGCGTGACCTCTTGCGCTGAGCGAAGTGAGCCACAGGCATTTAGCTATGCGTCTGATTTAATTCTATGCATTGCCGACAACTGCCCCGACGAGGACCTGCCATGCATCCAGTCGATTTGTGGCGGTGACGATCAGCGATGCGCAGATTACGACTCGGCTTCAGGCAACAATTCGGCAGGCAACCCGGACCCTCCGATCAACCGACCTTACAACTGCAGCGAATTGACTACGTGTTTGAGCGAGTGCGAAAGCGACGCATGTATGACCAATTGCTTTCAATCGGCGTCGGCGGCGGCCAACCAAAAGTTCGAAGCCATACTCACGTGCAGCGGCGAGTGCGAAGAGGCAGGCGGAACCAATTGTCTCGAAAATGAGTGCAGCAGCGAAGTCCAGGCATGCATCGACGACCGCTACGCGCCCTGACACGAGCACACGGAGCATCGCGGTCGGCCGGATGGGTCGACCGCGATGCTGACCGGAGAACCCGCCGTGGCCGAGCTTCACCAGTTCTTCGAGACCCTCGCCTTTGCGGTATCGGATCTCGTGGCCCTTTCCTTCGGGGCTGATATGGACCCAGCCGGCGGCGCGATCGACGGCATCCCAGAGTAGTCGGTCCGCAAGTTCGGCAGGATTTTTCCAGTGTTGCATATCTTCTTCGTCGGGATTTTCTGCGTTTCGTTTCATAAGCACATCGTTTCAATTACTTTCTCCGCTTGTTCCCCTTCTGAATCGGACTCGGATTCCGAACGTACTCGGCCCCGGGCTTCGACTCCTGGACCAGATTCCAGCTGAAGGCATCCACTTCCGCTTGATGCCCTTCTGAATCGCGACTCCTGAATCAAAGATTCCAGACGTGGGCATCCTGGTCAGAAGGGGAATAAGGGGAG
>CAYFTY010001035.1:0-1961 GCA_964346045.1 uncultured Bradymonadales bacterium
CGAGGAGCTCGAGCAACTGCGCTACGGCGAGGTTCATGAAGGAGAGTTCGTCGGGATCTTTGTAACCGAGCCGTTTCTGAAGAAAAGACAGGTAAAATACGAGTTCGGGCCGCGTGAAGATGTCACCAAGGTTTTGAAGCTGAATAGCCATCGCCGATTCTATACCGGCGTGTACCCATACCACATCCATGCGTCGGTCTTCGTTCCGATTCAGAAAGGTGCGCCTGTCCTCAAAACCGCTTTCAGCGTCACCGAGTGGTGTGGCCTCGTGTATGCGCAACTCAACCGACGTGAGGATGGATTCCGCGTGCAGGCACATTCGTATTTTCAGGCCGAGGGCGACCAGGACTTCGTGCTCGAAGACGTCCCGCTCGAGAACGAACTCTGGGTGCAGCTGCGAAAAGACCCGGCAAGCCTACCTACGGGTGAGGTCGACATTGTGCCTGATCTCACCTATCTGCGCCTGATTCATAAAGAGATCAAGCCATATCGAGGCGTTGCAAAGCAGCTCGATCCTGCTCAGACCGAGTTCGCTGACAAACCACTCGCCGCCTACGTCATCGACTATCCGACACTCGGTCGAACCTTCGAGCTCTATTACGAAGAGGTCTTCCCCTACCGTATCTACGGCTTCGTCGACAGGCACTCGCCGATCTTCGAGCGGGATCCAGAAGCGTCTGAGACACGCGGAAAATTGACCCACTCCATCATGCTCGACTACTGGAGCAAAAACGTGAAAAGCGACGCGAAATACCGCGAAGCGCTCGGTCTCGATATCTGATTCTTTAATTACTTTAAAAAAGTTGAACCTGATCCCACAGACGCCTCATCTCAAGCCTGAGCGCTTTAATGAGTAGTGACTCATTAATTACGACGGTTACGGCTTGGCACGTACCAAATCCATATCCGACGAGAGAATCCTCGAAGCAGCGCGCGAGACCTTCCTCGAACACGGCATGCAGGCGACGTCCGCTCAGATTGCTCGACGAGCAGCGGTGTCCGAGGGAACGCTCTTTCGCCGCTTCGAAAGTAAGCAGACGCTCTTCATGGCTTGTATGGGCCTGGCCGAACCCCCGTTTTTTGGGACGCTCGACGAGCTCGCGGGGCAGGGCGATCTGCGTGAAAATCTCATTCGACTCGGTGAGGAAATGCTGGACTTCTTTGAAGAGCTAATACCTCGAATCACCATGATTACCAGCTGTGGGATGTTGCACGAGCTTTCGTCTGACCCCGACGAAATTCCTCCCGTCCGCGGGCTGCGAAAAGTCACCGCTTTCTTTGAAATCGAGATGTGCGAAGGTCGCGTTCGAGAGGCGAATCCCGAGGTGGTCGCGCGCCTCTGGATAGGCGGTCTCCATCACTACGCATTTCAACACTGCCTGGGGCTGAATGAGTTCATGCCTCTACCTCGTGAGACTTACCTCCACGGCGTGGTCGACCTATTGCTCGGCGGGTTGAAGACAGAGGAGGTGCCGTGATTCGTGGACAAGAGCTCATTGTCGTGCTTTCGATGATCGTGCTGCTGCCGTCATGTACCGGCGAGCAATATGCCGATCGGCGTGACGAAATCGTCGAAGTTCCTGATCGCTACGCGCAAGTGTCGATCGACTCGACCGGGGCGCGAGACGGATGGTGCACCGACTTTGGTCAACCTCGGCTCGACGGGCTGGTTGACCGTGCGCTCAGTGACAACCTCAATCTTCGCGCCGCATGGGCCCGGTATCAGCAGGCCGAGGCGATTCAGGACCAGACCGATTCCAACCTGTGGCCACAGGTCTCACTCGAGGCGAGCGCCGGGCGCTCGAAACAGCCGGTGCTGGGTGCCGCTTCAGCGCTGGCTTCGTCCTTCGAGCAGAATAACTTCCAGCTCAGCGCTCCGGTCTCGTACGAAGTCGATCTTTTTGGTCGGCTCGCCGCTCAGCGTAGCGCCGCGGAATACGATACGCTCGCCGCCCGTGCCG
>CAYFTY010001036.1:0-1957 GCA_964346045.1 uncultured Bradymonadales bacterium
GTGTTGTTCGCATCATTATTGCTCGACGAATCGTCGTCGCCGCAGGCAAACGCGAACGCGATGAGTCCAATGACAAGGTATTTCTTTGTGTTTCGGATAGGCATGTTCAACTCCCTGAGGTTGCCTCGTCCGATCCAAAGCAGAGCGGACGACGGGAGCCAGAACATGGGCCCTTTCGACGCACTCGCTTCCGACCCGAAGCGGTGATGAATAAGGACTGTCCGAGTCAATATCCTGGCTCGCGGGTCATCCTCGGCTGGCGCCTTCCCATCCTCATGGACAGTGGCATCGACCAGCTTCGTCACCGCTTACAGTTGCGGGGGCAGCGCAGGTTTTTCACCGGCTTCCTGCCTCGGTCAGCGAATGTGCTACGGTGCTATCACCGCGTTGAGCGGCCCGTCAACCTCATCCCATTTCTCCGGCCTGATCGGTCTCGAGGTACTCGCGGCGCGAGTCCAGGTCTTCGGGATAGAGGGATAGCGCGTGCATCGTCTTGGTGATGGCGGCTTCGACATTCATGCGCTTGCCCGAGATGGCCCCGATCTCTGCGAGTGCCAGGCTATTCTGGTAGCGGCCAAAGTCGACTTCACCAAGCGATTGCGAAATGACGACGATCGAAACACCTCGCGCGATCGCATCGTCGAGGACTTCTGCGATGGGAAAGTCGGTGGAAGGAATCGTCCCGAGGCCAAAAGCGATGAGGACCGCTGCCTGCAGTTCGGGTGCCCGCAACATATGGTCGAGCATCTCGGGGACGATCCCCGGAATGAGTGGAAGTTGAATCACCCGACGATCGAATTCTGGCCGACATTCGAAGGTCGCCGCACTGCGCCGAATATCGGGCGAAAGCTGAATATCCACCCCGAGACGTGCAAGCGGACGTACACCCGGGCTGTCGAATCCACGATAGTCAGATGCCGAGGTCTTGGTCGTGCAGCAGCCCCGAAAGAGCATGCCATCAAAGCAGATGGCGACCTCGGGGATGTCGCATGTCGCAAGCTCGACGGCATCCGCGAGATTTCTGCGAGCGTCCGAGCGCAGCGCCGCGAGTGGTCGTTGCGCGCCGGTCAAGATGACGGGACGATCGAGGCCGCAGAGTGCAAAGGCGAGAGCTCCTGCGGTGTAGGCCATCGTGTCCGTGCCATGGATGACGACGAAACCGTCGAAATTTTCGCGTTCGCGAGCCACCATGTGGGCGAGGTCAGTCCAGTGGCCAGGATGGATATCGCTCGAGTCGAGGTTTGTGACCGTCTGACTCTCCAACTCGGCAATCTGCGAGAGTTCGGGCACGCGTTCGGTCAGGCGCGTGGCAAATTCACCGGGCTCGAGAGGAGTGCCCGTCATGCCGAGAGTTCCGCCGGTATGCAGGATCATCACGCGTTTCATGCCATCCTCCGCTCGAGTGCGACCAAAACCTACTACGCGCCGATAGGTGTCACAACGCTTCTGGCCCGTCGATAAGTTTCTGGACGCCAACTCCGATTTTTCGCATTCTTAGTGGGGTATGTCATGGTGTCCAAACGAATCTCCATATGTGGGCTCGCACTCTGCACGGCTATGCTTTTCGGCTGTGGCGAAGCGGCAGAAGTCCAAACGCTGAGGCACTCGATCGAAGGCGGAGTCGTCGACGAAGACACGACCTCAGTCGTCGGGATTCTGATTCAACGCGAGCAGGGGAGTGCGATTTGCACGGGCACTGTGATCGCGCCCAACCTCGTTCTGACCGCGCAGCACTGTATCTCAGCGAATACTCCGTCGTCGGTCGTCTGCGGGCAGACACCCTTTGGCAACCCGTTGTCGACGGGAATCGTTTTCGTGACGACCTTGACCGAACTGACCACTACGCAGGTCGATTATCGTAACGTCGCGCAATTTCACACGCCTCCGGGTTCGGAAGATACCTGCGGTTTCGATGTGGCGGTGCTCGAACTCGAAACGAGCATCCCCGCAGGTGAAG
>CAYFTY010001037.1:0-1957 GCA_964346045.1 uncultured Bradymonadales bacterium
GGTGAGGTTTTTTCGATCGTCCTCATGGAGAACCAAGAAACACCGGGCGGGGCATTCAGAGTCAGGACTTGAATGTCGATCACCAAAGACAGACTATATGAGCCGTCCACCTACTGAGGTTATCGATGAAACTACGCCTACTTTTCACGATTCTGGCGCTCCTTCTTACTTCGGCCTGCGGAGACGATGACCCATCGAAGAACTCGAATGAGTCGCCGGATGCGGGTGAAACGGTTGCAGATATGGGCGGCTCCGATGCCGCAAACGACGAGGATCTGGGGCCGGATGATGGAACTCCGGTCGTGCCGATGGGCATCGACAAGTTGTACGCTCAGGGCATGTACGACGTGGGCTATGTCGAGTTCGACCTGAGCTACACTCCCCCGGGAGCGACCGAGGCTCGCGTTCTCCCGGTCAAAGCGTGGTACCCCGCCGCACCTGATTCGTCGGCGGAATCTGCCAATTACGCGGTCGCCGGCATCATCAGTCTGGACACCCGGTTTGCGCTCGACGCACCACCTGCGGCCGAAGGCGATTTTCCCGTTGTTTTCTATTCGCACGGCTCGGGCGGAGAGGGACTGCTGGCCTATCCATACGCCGAGAACTTTGCTTCGTGGGGTTGGGTGGTCGTGTCTCCCAATCACGTCGGGAACACCGCGCTTGACGGCATTCAGATGAACTTTGCCCCATTCGCTCAGAATACGCTCTACCGGGTCACCGACGTCAGCGCTGTGCTCGATGCGGTCGAAAATGGTTCGACGGGGGCTGAGTTCGACGGTCGTGCCGACACCGAAAGGGTGTTTCTCTTCGGACATAGTTTTGGTGGGTACACGACGCTTGCTTCGGGTGGTGCTGACTTCGACTACGCGGGCCTACTGGCGAATTGCGCGAGCTACGATGATGGATCATGCGAGTTCCTCGAACTCGACGAAGTGGAGACCGCTTTCACGGCCGGATTCGGCGACGATCGAATCGATGCCATCGCTCCTCAGGCTCCTGCGCTCGTCCCAGGTTTTTCAGACGGCGAGCTCGCGGCCATCGAGATTCCAACCATGATTCAGAGCGGTGACCTCGACATCACGACGACGAACGCTGCCCAGGCTGAGCCAGCATGGAACGCAATCGATGGATCGGATGATCTCTGGGTGCGTATGCCAGAGGGAGCACACCTTACGTTCATCACGGTCTGTGACGACCTCGACGAAAGCTTGATTACGACCTTTCAGCCCACGGCGTTCGAAGACGGCTGCGGCGAGGGTTTCATCCCCGTGAGTGAGGCCGTGCCTACATTGAACGCTTATCTACGCGCTTTCGCCGAGACTCATGTCCTGGGGAGTTCCGAGTGGGAAGCGGTGCTTGACGGCTCGGAGTCACTCTCGGATGGCTTCACGATCACGCGCTGACCCCACTCGATCGCTAGAGCGTTAAAATGAACGCCAGCAGGTCGTTCGTTTGAGTCTCGTCCAGGTCTTCGATTTCGCCGTGTTGGCCCGAATCGCGGGCCATTTCGATCACAGTGCCAAGCGCGAATGGGTCATCCGCCACCACCTGGTTGTCCTTGACTGAGAACCCGGCGGCACCGCTGTGCAGCAGCGGAAAATTGTCCCACGCGCCGACCAGCGACGGCACGGGCAGGGCGTAGGGCGCGGTCTCCTGCATGCTGTCGCGAAGGCTCAACGAGATCGGTGTACCCACATCGTGCATTCGCCCACGTGTCTCAGCAGCTTGATCCGTGGTGTACATGGGCGGCGTGTGGCAGGTCGCACAGCGCCGGTCAAAAATCTCGGCGCCGCGTTCTGGAGCGCCAGAGGCTCCGTCGGGAAGGTCGATCTGCCGCGGAAACGCATCCCTGTCGAGATGCGGATTGGGCGGCATCACCAGTGTCTTTTGATATTCGGAAAGGGCCCTAACCTCGCCAGGGTTCGCAGGTGGGTTCTCGAATCGATTGCGAGAGAGC
>CAYFTY010001038.1:0-1957 GCA_964346045.1 uncultured Bradymonadales bacterium
GGCCACCTGTGGCAGTACCTCGAGAACCTCGGTGAACTGCATCTCTACCCCAATCAATGGGCCGAGCTCGAACACTTTGCGGCTTTCGACATGGTGCAATGGCTCAAATACCCGACCGAGCTAGGGCGTGTGCCCGAAGAGCTCGAGCTGATGCAGAAGATCGAAGGAGAGTATTACGGCGAGCCAGGCGCGCTTTTCGTGTGGCGATTTCGAGGTTTCGACGATGAGTGGATGGCGTCGGTGAGCGGCCCCTACGATGCCTCAGCGGTCGGTCCCGTCGCGGGCAGCTCGACCTTTTCTCGATTCGATGCCTGGGATTCGGCGAGCGCCGAGGAACACGCAGAGTCGGTCCTCGACACCCTCGCCGAATGGAAGGCGAGCCACTAATTCAGGCGGGCTCGGGCGACCTCTTGCATGAGATCGGTGAAGCGTCGGGCAAAGCGCGCCGGCTCTTTGATCGGGCTACCCTCGGCGAGGAGCGCCTGGTCATAGACCAACTCGACCCACTCGTCGACTTTTGCATCGTCAGTTTGGTTGAGTTCGGCGATCGCCGTAATCAATGGATGTGTGGGGTTGAGCTCGAGGATTCGTTTCTGCTGCGGGATATTCTGATTTTGTTCGCGTAGCAGGCGTTCGATATGTGAGGCGACACCGCCTTCGGGGACCACCAGACAGGCCGGCGAATCGGCGAGGCGCTTTGAGAGACGCACCTCGGAGATGTCTTCGTCGAGTACTTTTCGAAAACGCTCCGTCAGCGGCTGCAGGTCTTCCTGCTCGGACTCTTCCTGATCATCTTCGAGACCGAGATCGTCTTTGACGGCGTCGACCAGCGACGTGCCGTCGTACTCGTCGAGCGCCTCGATTGCCCACTGGTCGATATTGTCGGTCAGGTAGAGCACATCGTAGCCGCGCTTCTTGAGGGCTTCGAGATGGGGGCTCGACTCCAGAAGGGCACGAGACTGACCGAGCGCGTAATAGATCTTCTCCTGACCGTCGGCCATTTCTTCGATGTACTGGTCGAGTGAGATGGGGTCCTCATGCCGACTGGTCGCGTAACGCATCAGCTTTGCGAGCTTGTCGGTGTTTTTGGTGTCGAAATGCAGCCCTTCTTTGAGGACGGGACCGTACGACGACCAGATCGTCTCGTAATCCTCGGGTCGCTCCTGGGCGACTTCGAGCAAGAGGTCGAGCGTCTTGCGTATGATCTGCTTCTGAATCACCCGGACCACCCGTGAATCCTGGAGCAGCTCACGGCTGACATTCAACGGGAGGTCGTCCGAGTCGACGACCCCGCGCACGAAACGCAGCCATCTCGGCACGAGCTCTCTGGCGTTGTCCATGATGAACACGCGTTTGACGAAGAGTCGCACGCCGTGTTCGGCCTCGGGGTTGTAGAGGTCGAATCGTGGTCTCTGCGGGATGTAGAGAAGCGCCGTGAAAAGCTGCGCACCCTCGACCTTGAAATGGGTGTGGGCGACGGCCGACTCCCAGTCACCGGTGAGGTGCTTGTAGAATTCGTCGTATTGCTCATCGGAGACATCGCTCGACGGTCGACGCCAGAGGGCATTGCCCGAGTTCACCTGTTCGAATTCTCGCGGGCCAGAATCTTCGTCCTGGTCATACTTCATCTCGAGCATTTCGATGGGATGCCCGACAAAATCCGAGTACTCTTTGACGAGATTTCGCAGTCGATAGGGCGCCAGGAATTCTCGGTGTTCGTCGCGCAGGTGAAGGATGACCGAGGTGCCTCGTTCATCGCGTTCTGCCGGCTCGATCGTGAATTTTTCTTGCGCGTCGGAAGACCATTTGAATGCTTCGTCGGCGCCGGCACGTCGCGAGATCACGTCGACCCGGTCTGCGACGAGATACGCGCTGTAGAAGCCCACGCCGAACTGGCCGATGATATTAACGTCGGCATCGGCGTCGGCCTTCTCTTGGAGGGCTTCGGCAAAGGCTT
>CAYFTY010001039.1:0-1953 GCA_964346045.1 uncultured Bradymonadales bacterium
ATGATCAGGATTTGCTGCCTTTGGTCGCTCATTGTCACTGCCCTTTTCCAAACAATTCGCCGTAGCGTTTCATCTTCTCATGCTCCGCGAAAACAAGGAGCGCTTCTCCTCGGGTAATCCCGGTCATCATCATGAAGTCATTCAATTTTCCATCCGGTGAGTGAGCCTCGATGGCCCGTGCCCTGAGGCTCTTCGGAAGGTCTGCCCACTCCTCGAAGGTCTCGCGGGGAAGGCGGCCGAGCGCAACCTCAGTCGGATCTCGGAGCACCGTGAGCTGCTTCATCACCTTCCGCGCTCGCTCGGGGTCGTCGATTTTGCCGTTCTTGGCTTCCGCGTCCAGCGCGGCGTCAATCTCAACGAACTGCTGGCGCTTTTCCTCACTCAATTCGAGCAGCTTCTTAGCGGTTGCGTCACTCGACGGGTCGCCATCGACCGCGTGTTTTTGAGCGGCGACGACCACCCCAGAGACCTTCGCAATTCGCGAGTAGTAGGTCTCGTATCCTCCGCGCTGCTCGATCTGCTCATTGAACAACTCTACGACCTCGCGAAGTGAACCGTACGCAGCCATGGCGCCTTTAGCCGTCTTCATCGTGTCGAGCGCGCTCTTCTCACTATCCTTCTTCTTGCCGACCTCGCGCATCCCTTCGAATTCTTCGACGACGTTCTTGTAGGCGCGACTCGCCTGAATCTGCTCGATCGTCTCGGCATAATTGGTCACTTCGTTTTTCGTCAGCGGCTTCTTCAGCTCTCGGGCGAGACGCGCGGGATCGACCGAATCTTTGTCGAGCTTCCTCGTAGTCTCCTGGAGCTCTTTGGAGCCACCGCCTTTCGAGTCGCCCCCTCTGGAGCCGTCCTTCCTCATTTTATCGAGGCCATCGAGCGCTTCACCGACCTCGGCAAGGTCGCCGAGCCCGGCTTCTTCGAGCGCCTTGTCGGCAGCGACGACTCCGGCCGAGACCAAACCGATGATCAGTGCGGCCGCGAGCACCGTCAGACATCCGCAGCCGCCCAGAACCCAAAATATTGTCTTCTTCGCTTCCGCCATCTCGACCTCCAAGGGTGACGCGCACGGCGGTCGTTGTAGTACCGCGCGCCAATCGGAATCAAGGTGAACAGTGCGACGAGTCGAGGTTGCACGCCGGGGATGGAACGCGCACCATACGGCGCCGCAGTACCTAAGAAAGAACCGGCCGTGCGTAACGTAATCTTCGTATTCTTTTTCTTCTCAGGATTCACCTCGCTCGTCTTCGAGGTGGTCTGGGAGCGCGAGCTCGCCCAGGTTTTTGGGACCACGAGTCTCGCATTGGCGACTCTACTGACCGCCTTCATGTCCGGACTGGCCCTCGGTTCCCGGATCGGAGGCAAATACGCCGCCCGGCTGAAGTCGCCACTCGTCGTCTACGGGCTGTTGGAAGGAGCGATCGGTATATACGCCTTTGCGATACCCTTTCTGCTCGACCTGCTGCCTTCTCTCTATCGGGTCATTTTCGACGCGTTCCTCGAAGATTTCATCATCTTCAGCCTCCTCCGTTTTCTGGCTGTCTTCGTTATCCTGGTCGTCCCGACGACGATGATGGGGGCGACACTTCCGATCCTCAGTGAGTGGATTGCGAAGCGCTCTCGTGAGCATCAGGGCCGGATCGGACTTCTCTACGCCGTCAATACGCTCGGTGCCTGCACCGGGTGCTTGCTCGCCGGTTTCGTCGTCCTGCCCAATCTTGGCCTCTCGACCACCAACGTCATCTTCGCAGTCTCGAATCTCCTCCTCTGCGTCGTAGTCATCGCTTTTGCGCGATACGTCCCTGCAGAAAAGCTGGAAGAGGTCGAAGGGTTGGACGATCTCGACGAAGACGAGCTTGCTCTCTTTGCGCCGCCGCCCGTCGCTCTCAGCGAAGCCACGAGGATGATATTGATCGGCTCGTTCGCCGCCGCGGGCGCGGTCTCGATGGGCTA
>CAYFTY010001040.1:0-1952 GCA_964346045.1 uncultured Bradymonadales bacterium
AGGAAGGCAGATTCCTCGCCGGTGAATGCTGCAAAGATCACGCTCCGTTCCCGGGTCTGCCGGGATGATAATTCGCGTGCAATGGCAAGAAGGGTCGCCACTCCCGAGGCATTATCATCGGCCCCCGGAAAGCGCTTCGATTGCTTGCGCAGATGGTCGTAGTGAGCCGCGATGACAATGTCACCATCCCTGCCGGATCTCGTCGCTTCGAGCCTGCCAATGACGTTGAACACCTCGACCGGTCCACTTCCCGATTCGTCAGGAATCACTGAGAATCTCTGCATGAAACCTGCCGCGAGTGGCTCGAGTCCGATGGCATCGAATTGAGACGCGATCCAGCCGCCTGCCTCGTTCAGGCCGAGCTCACCCACGCCTCGGCTCTTCGCCTCTGGGCCGGCGAGCTCACGAACGTCTGCGAGCCACCTCTTTTCGGGGTCGACTTGATCTGGCGCCGAGGGGGCGCTCGCACATCCGGCCACGGTGAGGCAGAGCAGCATAGTGAGCCACCGGCTTTGCATCCGAGTTGCGGTGACTATATTGTCAGCGCTGTCGAGATTCGACATGAGTGGTCCGTTTTGAAGTACAAAACTCTCACATTCGTATGGTGCGCCCTACTTCTCGTCGTGGGCTGTAAAGATGCCCCGACACCTGGCCCGCCCGCCATCGCCGACCCGTCGGGCACCGCCGCGAAAGCTTTGCCTGAGGCCCCCCCGGCCAGAGCTGCGACGGCTGAGTCCAATGAGGCAACCTGCAAAGACTGTGTCTGCTCGGAGTGCGAGCGAGCCAAAGAGTTCCAGTATTCACCATTCTACATCTCGGTGGCAGGCGGCGAACATTATCATACGATCACGATCAAAGATGTGGGCCTGCTTCGCACAGACCTCACCCCACATGCCCCACTCCTCGAAGTCATCGCCGAGTCGATTTCTCAAGAGTTATCGAACGGAGAACTCGGATACGAAGCCTACGTGTCATACGATCGCGCCCTCGCCGATCCCGAAAATCATCGCGCCTGCGGTGATCGGCATATTTATGTCGACGTCTGGAATCGCGACGCAACCACGTGGGGTTATTCGCTCTGGTCGGGCTGTGGCGAAGACGACAATTTTGCCTGGAAAGAAATAAAGAGCCCCGGGGTCGAAAAAGACCAGGAGCTCTACGAGCAGGTCGAACCGCTTGCGCGCAGCATTCATCAGAGCCTGCAGGCGGCCGAAGAGACCCATTGTTTTCGCAAGAATTGCTGAGCCGGCAAACTTCACTTTCTCGTCAGCCGTGGTACCAAGTGAGCCAGTGTAACTCGCGGCACCGAGAGCCATGCGTACCTTTCTCTTCATTTTTCTCTCTGCATCCATCGCATTCGCTTCGGGATGTTCGTCGACGCCCAAAAAAGGTGACGAAGTCCTCGAAAAGGAACCTATCCGGGCTGAGTCAAAAGAGGCTCAGGCACGCTTTGACACCGCCGTGCAAATGCTCGAGTCGGGCGACTATGATGGGGCATCCGAGGCTTTGCGCCTCTTGCAGGCAGACTATCCGGGCGATCCCATTGCGCAGGTAGCTGAGCTCTACATCGCTCGCGCCACCCTTCGTGACTGGGAGCCCGCGCGCGTGAATGCCGCGCTCTCGGTCTTCTCGGGGCTATCGAGGTCCGAAACGGTCGATCCTCGCATCCGTTATGCCGCACAGATCTACGAAGCCGCGGCCTTGACCGTCGATGGACGAGAGGAAAAAGCGCATCAACTCCTCGCTCGATATCCAGGCGCCGAGATCAGCCCCGCTCTTCTCGAGCGAGATCGGGCCGACGCCTGGACCTTGCTCATCGATGCCCACAGCGCCAATTCAGATCACCTCAAAGTGCTCGAGACGGCAGGCGCCGCATGGGAAGACGAGCGCGTCACCGATCGGCAAGCTCTCCAATCGTTCGCGAGACAACGCGCATTCGAAAGCGCCAAACG
>CAYFTY010001041.1:0-1950 GCA_964346045.1 uncultured Bradymonadales bacterium
GGAGGTAGCTCGAGAAATACTTCCAGAGTCGTTGAAGACGGCGAGGTGCGTCAGACATGCAGGTTCACGGGCGGGTAGATTCGCGCCCCGTGCTTAACGTCGAAACTCGGGCGCGGCAAGGGTAGGATTCAACGAACTTTCAAACCGATTCGAGAAAGACGCAATTCATCGGATGTGCCCGACCAGGCGATGAAGAGCGGCTTGCCGACGATCGTCTTCCGCTTGACTGTTCCGAAATTGCGGCTGTCCCGTATCGGCTGCCCATCTTCGGCCAGCGGCACCTGGTTGCGATTGTCGGCGAGCACGAAGAATTCGCCCGCGGCGAGCCGCGTGGGTGGCAGGGTGAGAGCCGTGTAGGCTCGCGGCGAGACGCTGATCACATAGCGGTTGCCATGGTTGTTTTCGACCATGGCGAGCAATTCACCGTCTTCGGGAGGAGGAGTATCGAGCGTGGCTCGTTCGAGGGGCTCGTCGTTCACGAAGACGGTTTCACCCTCGATGCGAACGATGTCGTCTTCGACCGCGACCACGCGCAGAATCTGTTCGTTGCCTCGATCGTTGGTGAGCGAGACCAATTCGCCCCGCGCGGGCGCACGACCCCGAAACGCACTTTTGTCGACGAGTGCGACATCGCCGGGTCGAAGCGTCGGATAGACCGATGCGTCGTCGACCGTCTGAAATTGCAAGAGGTATTGCGACACGAAATGCCCGGTTGCATAGAGCGGAGCTGCAAAGCTGAGCACGAAGACGACCGTGTAGATCATCCAGTGATTGTAGCCCCGCAGGACATATGCCTCATCTTCAGCGCTAATGCGTTTTCGCACGTCGAGGGCGACCAGCGAAGCAAAGGTGATCCATGCGAGCAAAAGCACGAGCGCGGGCAGAGCCGGAAAGAATTTGAGGAGGCTGAAGGCAATGATGAAGCCCTCGAGCATCAAGAGAAAGAGCAGGTTGGTCGTGATTCCACGAAGTAATTCACCGATGTAGACGTAGCCCAGCCCTGGCGCCAGAAAGGTGAGTAGCGTCGCGACCCACACGTTTCGGGGCTTGGTTTCGCCGCGATACTCGAGTTCAGCGGTTGTCACTTCGTCTCGGGATAAGAGGATTGACGCAGACCGAGAGTAAAAATGTACGTGTTCTAGGGTTGGGCAGTCAACTTGGCCGTCTCGGAGGCCCCACGCTGCGTTGAGATGCGCACGCGTGCAAAAATGAACGGAATGAGCTTTGCGTACAATGTGTCGAAATGTATGCGTGTGTGGTTGTCTTCGCCGCACGACGCCTTTACAACAAGGTTGGTTCTGTCGTTCGCACTGGATGGAAAATGAGTGAGTCTGGATCCGAGAAAATTCCGATGCTTTCGCTACCCTCTTGGCTGGTGCTGGTGGCCGTGGGCTTGAGCCCGGTCGTCTTTGCGACCGCGTTCTCGAGCTACGAAACCGTGAAGTGGGCGGTCGGTGCTGCCTTGATGGCCATCGCACTGGTGTTGTGGGGCGTTCGCGCTCTGCAGGTGAAACCGGTCAGTATCACTGCGGGGCGCGTCGCGCTTGCTGCATTCGGCTTTGGTTTGTTTGCGATCCTGGGCGTTCTCTGGGCCGACGTTCCGATGTTCGGTGCCCAGCAGGGAATCGTCTGGGTCGCCTTTGCGGCAGTCTTTCTGTTGATCGTCGCGCCAGCGGGTCGAGCGATCCGCTTTGTCGAGCTCGCGCTGGCACTTGCCTTCGCGACGGGAATCTCGGCCTTTTTCGGGGTTTTGGATCTCGTCGGAGTTGGGTTTTTCACCGAGGTCTGGAATCCGATCGGACCCACGGGAGGCTTCGACTCGGGTGAGGTCGCCTCGGCATTTTATGCCGCGACTGTCCCCGTGCTCATTGCAGCGTCGGTGCGGCACGGAAAAGTGATGCGAGGAGTTTTCGGATTGAGTGCAGCCGCAGGAGCTTTTCACTTTGGGCT
>CAYFTY010001042.1:0-1948 GCA_964346045.1 uncultured Bradymonadales bacterium
CGGCATGCCGAGGCAGGTCACGAGGTCGTGGTCATCGGACGCAGCGCGGAGGCTCACGTGGAGAACGCTCGATACGAGCAGTGCGATGTAAACGACTATGAGCGATTTCTCGAGGTGGCGCGCGGGCACGAAGCGATCGTACACCTAGCCGCGATCCGGTCACCGGTTGGAAACCCTGGCCGCGAGGTCTTTCGCGTCAACGATCTCGGGACCTTTCACGTCTTCGAGGCCGCCGCGGAAGTCGGTATCAAGCAGGTCGTTGCCGCCAGTTCGATCAACGCGCTTGGTACTTTCTTTGGCGACCGTTCGCCTCGGATTGAGTATCTGCCGGTCGATGAGGCGCATCCAGCGCTTGCTACCGATGCGTACAGTTTCTCGAAACAAGTGATTGAGAAGATCGGGCGCTACTTCTGGGATCGCGACGGCATTTCGAGCATCTTTCTGCGGCTTCCCGCGGTCGTTTCACACGAAAAAATCGAAGCGGGGACCTCTCCCTACGCAACCTACGATTGGCAGATCATCGAGCGGCTCATCGGTATGCCCGAGCCCGATCGTATCGCCAAGCTACGGCGAATGCAATCGGCGTACGATGCCTTCCGCCGCGAACACAGGCTCGAGCACGAGGAGTGGGCGAGCTGGAGCAAGGCGCCGGCGGACGATGCGGAGTTGCCCCGCCAGCAGCTCCGCTTTATGCACCACCGCGCAAACCTCTTTACCTACGTCGATGAGCTCGACTCGGCCGCCGCCATCGTAGACTCACTTACCTCGACATGTGAGGGAAGTCATCCGCTCTTTGTTAATGCGAAGACAAATGACGTCGGCATTCCGGCTGAAGAACTTATGAAGCTCTATGTGACGGATCGCCCCACGATCCGTCCCTCGCCCCCCGGCGATACCACAATTGTCGCAATCGACCGAGCCCGTGAGATAATCGGGTTCGAGCCGGAGTGGAACCTTACCTAGCGTATGAGCCGCAACGACTTCTACACGGTTCTGGCCCGTTACTACGACGAATTGTTTGGCCCAACTCCGACCGGCCTCGAGTTCATGCGCGAGGAAGCCGGCGGCGCTCAACTTGATTCCGATAGCGCGACGGGTCGCGTTGTCGATGTCGCCTGTGGAACCGGGGCGTGGGTGCGTCGCCTGGCCCGCTCCGGCCTGGAAGTGTTCGGCGTGGATCTCTCGGAGGCCATGATCACACAGGGTCGCGAGATCGCGGCAGAGTCCGGCCTCGATCCCGATCGGCTCACGGCCGGAGACATGATGGCGATTGATGACCATCCGTGCGTCCCATTCGATTTAGTCTACTGCATTGGCAACTCCATCTCACACCTCCCGACTATGGAGGATATCGAGCGTTTCGTTGCCGCTGGGGCACGCGCGCTTGGTAGCGCGGGAACACTTGTCCTACAGTACGTCACCGTCGGAGTGCTTGCCGTGGGAGACGCGTTCGAGCTTCCAGACCTCGAAGCGCAAGGCGTCACGCTTGAGCGGACGTACCGAAGACGCAACGCGAGCGAAATCGAATTCGAGGCGAGCCTCAAAGTAGCCGGCGAGGTGCCGCAGTCTATCTCCCAGCGGCTTTTGGTAATTGACGATCAGCGAATGGTAGGTGGGCTACGGGAAGCTGGGTTTGGCTCGGTAGACGTCTATGGAGGCTTTGACCGGTCGGCACCCGACGAGACTGGTTGGGTTCGGGTTTTCAGCTGCAGACGCGCATAGAGCCGATACCGGGAACGCAGCCCTGTGATGCCCATGAGAATGTCCACTCGTCCAACGACTGGATAGCAGCGCTATTCTCGGCGAATTTCGGCCGAGCTCTATTCCCAAAAAAGCGGCCGGACATGTGTCCGGCCCAAGGTGACATAAACGAAGCGTAAGCTCTCTATCATTACTTCCGATCGTACGCTGCCTGATAGATCTCGGTAACCTCTGCGAGGCCGATATC
>CAYFTY010001043.1:0-1947 GCA_964346045.1 uncultured Bradymonadales bacterium
AAGCCATTGATCGCATGCGAACGGAAGAGGTGCATCGAGCTGAGGGCGCGATTTGACGAAGAGCGCAACATCCAGCTCGCGCGCCGTCTGCAGGAGGCCGGGGCGCACGTCGTCTACGGTGTCGTCGGCTTCAAAACGCACGCCAAGATGGCGCTCATCGTGCGCCGAGAAGGCGGCCGATTGCGGCGTTACGTTCACCTCGGAACCGGGAATTACCACCCCAAGACTTCGCGCCTTTACACCGATCTCGGGCTGATCACCGCCGACCGCGAGATCTGCAATGACGTCCACAAGATGTTCTTGCAGCTCACGGGGCTCGGAAAGGCGATGAAACTCAAGAAGCTGAGGCAGTCGCCATTTTCACTACACCCGTGGTTGCTTGGAAAAATCGAAGCCGAATCCGATGCCGCCCGACAGGGCAAGCCGGCCAAGATCATGGCCAAGATGAACTCACTCACCGAGCCGGAGACGATTCGCGCGCTCTACCGAGCCTCGAATGCCGGTGTCGAGATCGATCTCATCGTACGCGGAATCTGCTGTCTGCGGCCCGGAATCAAAGGCGTCTCTGAGAATATTCGTGTGCGCTCGATCGTCGGCCGATTTCTCGAGCACTCGCGCGCCTATTGTTTCCATAACGGCGGCGAGCCCGAGTTCTATCTGGCCAGCGCCGACTGGATGAATCGCAATCTCTTTCGTCGCGTCGAGCAGTGTGCGCCGATCGAGTCCGAAGAACTCGCTCAGCGCGTTCTCGAGGAATGTTTCGAGACCTATCTCGCAGACAATACGCACACCTGGATCCTCGATTCCGACGGAACCTACGAGCGGCTCGAGCCTGGCGATGATGAGCCGGTCAATGCGCAGATCAAGCTTTTGCGCTCGATCGCAGATACCAACCTGCACGTCTGAGGCATCATGTCGACCGCACGAGAAGCCGAAGTCGGTGATATTCTCGAAGACCTCGTCAATCAGTTCTCGGATCCGATGGCTTTCTTCCGAGAACTGATCCAGAACTCGATCGACGCCGGAAGTCTCGAGGTCGACATACGAATCGAATACAACGAGGGCGAGAGCGAAGAAGGTTCGATTATCGCTCATATTGACGATTTCGGCGAGGGCATGACGCGCGAGATCATCGAGACCAAACTCACCCGACTCTTCAGCTCGACCAAAGACGACGACTTCACCAAGATCGGTCGATTCGGCATCGGATTCGTATCGGTTTTTGCCGTCGAGCCCGATGCGGTGATCCTCGATACGGCCCGAGGTGGAGAAGCCTGGCGCGTCATTTTTCACCCCGACCGAACCTACGATCTGATCCGACTCGATGTGCCTGTCGAAGGGACCCAGGTCAAGGTCATCAAGACGGCCACGCGCGAAGCGTATGAGGAGTTCAAACACCGAGCGGTCGAGGTGATCCAGAAATGGTGCAAGCACGCGCAGGTGCCCATCTATTTCGAGGGGGAGGACATTCGGCTGCCCTTCGACGTCGAGTCGGCCTGCAAAGTGACCTACGAGGAAGAGGGCACGCGTATCGTCGCCGGTTACACCACGCAGCCCAATGCGCCCTACGGCTTCTACAATCGGGGGCTGACACTCAAAGAAGGCGGCAGCAGCGCGTGGCATTTGATGACGTTCAAGATCGACAGTCGCTATCTGGAGCACACGCTCACGCGCGACCAGGTGATCGAGGACCGGCACTATCACAAGGCCGCCGAGCTACTCGATCACGTCGCCGAAGAGCTCTTGCCCGAGCGGCTTTTCGAATTGCTCGAGAAGGCGGCCCTCGAGTCGGGAGAGCGTTACGACGATCTCGCATCGTTGCTCTATCAATTTGCGATGCATTTCCCCGCCCAGGTGCGCCGGCATTCGGGTCGTGACATCGTGCGGCTCAAAGGCCGCGAGCCGATTCCCCTCAAAGGTGCCTTCTATGCAGCGCGAGACCAACGG
>CAYFTY010001044.1:0-1944 GCA_964346045.1 uncultured Bradymonadales bacterium
AGGCTTCGACGAGGCGTTCGAGCTCGTCGCTCTCGAAGTCAGCGAGGTAGCTTCTGCCTGCGAGTTTTTCGACGGTATCGTCTTTTGCCATCACGCCTTCCTCAATCGGCCGAGCATTTCGTGGACCTGCGACTCGAAAGCGTCAATATGCGTTGCGGGATCGTCAAAGACTTCGGCGACTCTCTTATCGGTCTGCCGACGGCGATCACCCATGATATGGGCCAGGTTCAGAATCAATTTATAGGCCACCGGGCGCCTTGCTTCGCGAAGTTTGTTGAAGCTCTTTCGCGAGAGCACAAAGGCCTGCGTATCACTGAGCACTTCGACCGTTGCTGAGCGTGGATTCGTGCCTTCGAGGATCGCCATCTCTCCGACCACGGTGCCCGAGCCGAGTACGGCGAGCACCACTTCTTCGCCCACCTGTTCACCGACGGCTCGAACTTCGAGTTCGCCGTTCTCGATCATGTAGAGCGATTCGGCCGGGTCGCCCTGCTCGAATAGAACGTCGCCGGCCTCGAAGGTGCGACGCTCACAGGCCCGCGTGATTTCACGCACCTCGTGTGAGTCGAGTCCCTCAAAGAGTTCGAGTTGGTGAAAGAAGCCGGGCGCGATCGACATTTCTTCGACGGCGCTCGAGCCTTCGCTCCCCAGTCCAGTTGACGCGTCATCCGTCATCGTTAGAGCCCTGCGCACAAGAAGTGTTGCACTACTCTATAACGCGCGGCGTTTGTGGCCAACCCTGATCGCGTCGCCTCACCACCAATCCACCTCATGGATGGCGGACCAGGGCAAGAGTTCACCCGCACTACGGCGCTGACGTTGGTCGCCTCCGAAGACCACACGCTTCTCGATATTCGTCGCCTCGAGTTCGTCGGCCAGCGCGTCGAGCTGCTTGAAGAACTTACCTTTCGGAGTAGCGCCAGATTTCATTTCGGCTGCGATCAGAGAACCACCGGTGTCGACCAGAAGATCGACCTCGAGCCCTCGCGAGACTCGCAGGTGACTGAGTCGCGCTTCGAGACGACGATGCGTGCGCGCTTTGAAGACCTCGGACGCAACCCAGCTCTCGAAGATCTCACCCCTGAGGGGATGGGTCACCAATTGTTGTGGCTCACGCCCACATCTCGACCGATGTTCGAGAGGTTCAATTCCCCTGCGGTTCGTCCAGCCATCAACCGAACAAAAGTCGTGAACGTCGAGAGGTCTCCAACATTGACGACCTGGCGCACGTCACGGTCGACGTAGGTCGCCACATAATCTCTGAGCCACGTCTGCGGGGCGATCTTGCGATCGTAGATTCGCGGATAAGACCCCGAAAAGAGAGCATCCCACAGAGTTTCCGGGGCATTTTCGAACCGGGTCAACTCAGCACGATCCGGCGGCAAGAGGTGCAGCACAGCGGCGCGCCCCGCCAGTGACTGGCTCACACCCTCGGTCACGCTGAAGTTCTGAGAACCGGTGAGAATGAACCGTCACGACCGGATATTCGTTGGCCGCTTGCAGGAGACCATCTTTCAGAGTGCGATCGATCATGCACGGGTTGTTAATCGAACTTACAATCCGTGCAAATTCAGCGACTGACTAGAGACTGCGATAGACCTCGAGCGTCTTCGCGGCGGTTTCGTCCCACGAGAATTTCTCGGCATGCTGGCGAGCCTTTTCAGACATCCGGAAAGCTTGCGCACTGTCGACGAGCACGCGTTCAATGGCGTCGGCGAGCTCGCCGGGCGAGTCCGGTGAGAAGAGGTCGGCGCCGCCTTCGCAGATCGTCTTCATCGGCTCGTAATTCGAGACGATCGAGGGCGTCCCCATGGCCATGGCTTCGAGGGGCGGCAGGCCGAAGCCTTCGACCTTCGAGGGAAACACGAAAGCCGTTGCGTGGCCCAGATAGCGACGAAGATCTTCGTCGCTCGCAAAGCCCGGAAAGAAGATGTCACGGTCGAC
>CAYFTY010001045.1:0-1937 GCA_964346045.1 uncultured Bradymonadales bacterium
GGAACGGCGACCAGCCAGGATTTCAGCATTCAGAATATTGGTTCGACGCCTCTGACCGTAAATCAGGTTTCGGTGACGGATCGTGGCAACTTCTTTTCGATCACGGGCGCGACCACGTTCCCGACGGTGATCGAAGCCGGCGAGAACGCCACGTGGAGCCTCAACCTCGAAGTTCCGAGTGACGCAACGCCCGCCGAGTACGAGGGTTTCACGGACCTCGTGATCGATTCCAGCGCTGGCGGCGCGACGGTGCCGGTCAATGTATCGGCGCAGGCTGCCGCTTCGCCCGACATTACGATTTCAAACTCGACGCTGAGCTTCGCCGATCAGAATTCGCAGACCATCACCATCGAGAGTTCGGGTGAGACGACGCTCATCGTTAATCGCCTCAATGTCGAGCCCAACGAAGCGGCCGATTTTTACACCTTCGAATACGAAGGAAACGACGTCACAGACTCCTTTCCGCAGACCAATATCCCCAAGGGGGAGTCCATTGATATCACGGTGAATTTCGACCCGGATGCATCGACCGAATCGAGCGTTGGGATCTTGACCATCGGCCATAATGTCGACGCAAAGAATAATCGTTCGGAAGTGATTCTGTTGGGGAACGCAGGCGATGTGCCGATTGCCCGCGTGTACCCTCTCGGATTCACCTTCCTTGCCGACGAGAACAATACCTCGTCTCGAACGTTTGTGATGCGCAATATCGGCACGGCAGCGCTCGAAGTCTCTGCGGTTAACCTGATGTTCAATCAGGGCAGCGATGCCGAGTTTACGATCACCGGTGTTCCGGCAACGATTGAACCGGGTGGTATCAGCACCGGGATGGTCAATTTCGTCGGGGCCAACGCTTCGACGGATGTCGGAAATGCTGTCTTCACGACCAACGACGACGTCGGCGAGATTACACTGGGCATCAAAGACCTGCCTTCGAGTGGTGATGTCATTGTCCCCGAGGTCACACCTCTATTCTCGAATGATGCCCGAGTCGGACGCAGCGCAAGCTTCACGGCCGCGAACTCGACGCCTGCCGAAAGCGCGGGGAATGCCGTCTGGACGCTTCTCGAGCGCCCAGACTCGAGCGAAGTCTTCTTCTTCGTGGCGAACGAGGAACTCTCGTTCGTGCCCGACGTCGCCGGCACCTATCGTTTCAGCCTTCTGATTGCTGACAATCAGCGAGAGGCCGAGGAGATTTACGAGCTCACGGTCGTCGAATGAGAAGAGCGCATTCCTGATCAAACCCGCGGTCTCGAGGCCGCGGGTTTTTTTATGAGGTGGTGCCTTCCGAGATCCCGCCGATCGGCAGAATATCCAGTGCGCCGGCCTCGGGATGTTCGTCCCAGAATGCCCGAGCACGTACAGGTGGTTCATCGAGCGGCTCGTCGGTGAGCTTGAAGGTTCCCCAGTGGACGCCGACCGTTTTGCGCGCGCCGAGATCGATAGCCGCCTGTCCGGCTTCTTCGGGGTTTTGATGTTGCGGGCTCATGAACCACTCGGGATCGTAGGCTCCGATCGGGGAAATATTGAGATCGATGCCACCCGGGAATCGTTCGGCAATCAGCTCATACCCCCGAAAATACCCGGTATCGCCGGCGTAGTAGACGCGGCGTCCATCGGCTTCGAGTATGAATCCACACCAATGGGTGCGATTGGTATCGAGCAAACCCCGGCGGCTCCAGTGCTGAGCGGGTACAGCCGTAATCTCGACACCTTTGCAGAGTGTCGTCTCCCACCACGGTAGGTCTTCAGCAACGCATCCGTTATCCGTGAGCCACGTGCCAAGGCCTTCGGCGGCAATCACGTGCTCGAAGGTGTCGAGCTTTCTGATCGTCGGTGCGTCGAGGTGATCGCGGTGATTATGCGAAATCAGCGCGGCATCGATGTGTGGAAACTCGTCGTAGTCGAGGGCGGGCGCGGCATTGCGACGGATCGGA
>CAYFTY010001046.1:0-1936 GCA_964346045.1 uncultured Bradymonadales bacterium
TCGATCGAGTGGCGAGTCGCCGCGCGCCTGGTCGAGGCCGGTGAGGTACGAGACGTTGCTCGCTGGGTCGAGGAATTGATCTTCGAGACGCGCGACGAGCCAGGATTGAGACGTCAGCGATTGCGTCTCTGGTATACATGGCTAGCCGATCGCTTTCTCGACGATCGAGGCGCAGCAGTCGAGGGTTTCCGCGAGCTCTACCTCTCGGCGCGCGGTATTTTTCAGCGTCGATACGCCGTCCAGGGGCTCCTGCGAAACCAGGATTTTGCATGGCTCGCCGACGCGATGCTGCGCGACGAACGTGGCCTCTGGGGTTGGGCACATCCCGAGATTTCACCCGGGCTCGAAAACGCTTATCAATCGCGGATCGCGGCCGAGTTGCTGGCGCTGGGAGGGGAGCACGACCGAGCCCTCGATATTCTTGCTGAGACCGCGGCCGACCTCGAAGACGAGGTAGAACGCGCAAACACTGCCGAGCGCGCTGTCCATCATGCGATGCGTTCGATGCGTTGGGCGCGAGCATTCCAGTTTTTGCCCTCGTGTTTCAAGCATGAAGACCCACGCACGCTGGCCGAATTCTCACGGCACCTGGCCGCGGCTCTCGAGGACCCCGAGGATGCACTCTCGGGTCTGGATGAGGCCGGAGGTTTTACCTCTTCGAGCCCGGTCGTTTTGCTGGACGAGACCGAGTTGGCCTATCGCGCCCGTGATTGGCAGCGACTCAGCCAGCTCTTGAATCGCGCGTTGGCGACCGCCGAGGCCGGCAGCATCGGATTCCGTGCCTTCATTCTCGAACAGGTCGTTTTGAATTCGACCTGGGGATACGAGAGCCCCGAACTCGCCCTTACCAGCCTCGAAGACCTCTGGAGTCTCGAGGCCGCTAACCCCGGAACATCTCCCATCTTTGCGGTGGCGGCGTACATCCGCACCTATGCGTGGCTCGGTCGGCACGACGAACTCGACGAGTGGCTTGATTACGCGCGCTCGAATTTCACCCCCGCCGTGGCCGATGGGCTCGCCGAAGAGAGTGGCATCATGCAGCAAGCGCCGGGTGGCGCGGAAGCGGCCCGATGGTATCGAGACCGCCTGGAGTCGGTGGCGGGACCGCTTCAACCTTACTATCGCTGGATGTCCGCTTCACTCGCATGGATCTTTGGTGAGCGCGATCACGATGCGGCTGCCGAACTCAGTGCCGCTACATCCGAGGGCGATCCCACGCATCGGCTGGGCAACTTCCTGGTGGCGCTGGCCTACCGAGACTCGCGAGAAGATGAATCGGCGAGTCGTCATTTTCGGATGTTGCGCCGGGCGGGGAATAGTCGGCCCGTTCAGTCATGGGCGCTGATCCGGTCGCTCTTTCATCTTGCCGTCACGCAGAAAAGGCCGCAGGAAGCCATCCAGCTGGTCGAAGAAGAAGAAGCCTATCTGCAGCTTCCATGGATCAATATCGCGACCGAGCTTTTCGGGCGTTCATTGCGGCGGACCTTTGCGGTCGAACGCATCAAAGAGAGGGCACGCGATGCCGAAGGCTCGCGAGCTCTGATGCTCGAGCACGCACAGATTCTCGGCGATGTCGGGATGTTCCCGCGCCTGGCGAGCGAGGGCGAGCCGGGGGCGCAGGTCTTGACCGAACTTCTGGCTGCCCAGGGTGAGCGGGCACATGCGCCTGGCTGGAGTATCGAGATTCGTCATAACGACCTCGACCGCTCGATTGCCGAGGAAAGCCAGGAGCAGGTACGGAGGCGTCTGATGGCCTTCTTGCTCGAGGTCGACGAGGTTTTCTGGGGCTCTCCATGGTGTCCGTTGAGGTTGACTCGCGGTGATCTCACCCGCTTTGGCCTTTCGCTCGAGGAACTGAATTCTCTGCGAGAGCGCGTCGCACGATTTGAGGGTAAGGGTGTCGGCGCCGAGGCGCGCCTCGTGGTCGCCCGCGAGT
>CAYFTY010001047.1:0-1934 GCA_964346045.1 uncultured Bradymonadales bacterium
GGGCGTCTGCCAGATTCCCCAGCCGGGCACGGGCTGCAAGAAGATCCTGCTTTGCGGTGAGAAATTGATTCCGCGCCCGCGCGACGTCGATCGGCAACGCTACACCCTGCTCGCTCAAGGCTTCTGCCCGACGCAGATAGGCCTCACGCAGCTCGATCGTGCGCTCGGCGACTGCCATGTCTTCTTGCGCTGCCGCCAGCAGATAGAAGGACTCCTCGACTTCGAACGTCAGCGTATGTTCGACCCAATCCCGCTCTTTTTCGGCAGCTTCGACCAGCTCGCCGGTCTCGCTGTAGGCGGGATAGAGCGATCCATCGAATACGACGACTCGGCCATTCAGATTTCCACCCCAACCCCATTTCTGGGTCACGACACGGTCACCGATGGTCACCTCGGGCCCGTTCAGGCTTCCCGAAAGTCCGGCCGACACACGTGGGAGTAAACCGGCGAGAACCTCTCTACGAACGGCTCGACTGCGGTTGATCTGCTCGCGCGCGACTTCGATGTCCTCATTGGCGGCCTGAGCGCGCTCGATCGCATCGGCCAGGACGATGGCGTCGGCCCCGCTTTCATCCTGAGCGTCGACCGCGAGAGGCCAACTCAGGGCGAGCACGAACACAAAAGGTGCGATGGCTGTACATTTTCTCTTCAACTTTCCTCCAAACTCCAGCACCGCTGAGGACTCTCGGACGCGGGCACCACATCACAAAATTCAGACCTATCAAATTGCGCGCCGCCAAAAGCTATACTCCTACGATGCGAGATCATCAGCAGGGATTCCGGCATGCATCTAGATCCGTTGTTATCGAGACACTCGAACGAGCCGCCGTGGAATACGATCGAAGTCTGGCCCGGTTGAGATTTTGTGAACGAAAACGACGAGGAATCCCATGAACCGACTACAAATCGCCATCCTATCGAGCGCCTGGATGCTCTTCGCCCCACCCGCCGCAGCCTGTCCGCCCAGCTTCGGCACCAACCAACCGGTGGAACTCCTGACCCTCGGTGTTATCCTCACGATGCTCGTCGGCTGGATGGGTGCGGTCTGGACGACGGCCACCAACTGGCGCTTTCGCCATAAGCTCGGATTCTGGCGCATGTCCGGGATCGCTCTCCTCGCTGCGCCGGCGCTCGGACTGATCGCGGTCTCGATGATCGTGTTCCACGAATTTGTCGATCAAGCGCTAGGGTTGAGTAGCCGTCACGAGGATTGGCTCACTCTCTTTGCAATCGGAATGATTCCCGTCTTTCAGACCGGATTCAGCCTCGGCGCCTATCGACTCTTCCGCAAGCGCGAGCTCGATTAGTCGCTGGCCTCACCGATGGCTGCCGACCAAACTTCCATCAGACTCACACCGTGCTCACGGGCCGCCTGTCGGCAGGCCTCGTATTCAGGCACGCGCTTGATGACTTCGCCATCGGCAAGTCCCACTTTGACTTCGATTTCGCCGTAGGCCGTATGCACCATTTCGTGGCGTCGCTCTAGCTTGAGGCGTTCGATCTTCTCGATTCTCAAACCAAAAGTGGTCGTTTCCTCGAGGATGGCGGTGGCGAGTGCGTCGCGTTCCTCGTCGCGGCAGAGTGCCGAAAGCCGGGTGCCCAGCCGCCCCTTTTTCATGTGAACAGGCTCTCGCGTCACATCGAGTGCACCCAGGTCGAAAAGTCGGCGGTCGGCAAAATCAGCCAGCAGCTCGGGCGTCATATCATCGATCTCGCAGCTCAGACGCGTGACCGTGTCCCGAGCAAATCGCGCAGATTTTGCATCGTCGAAGATCATCAGGCGCACCACATTCGAGAGTTCGCCGAGTTCTCGAGTTCCTGCGCCGTAGCCGATATTCTCCAGCGTTGCTTCGGGTCGCGGCGCACTCGGAAGCGACGCCAGAATCGCAGCACCTGTCGGCGTGACGAGCTCGGCTTCGACGTCGCGCTGCACC
>CAYFTY010001048.1:0-1933 GCA_964346045.1 uncultured Bradymonadales bacterium
TGTACGCGGCGCTCCGCAAGATGTACGGGCCGCAGCTTGATTCGTTTTTGGTGGCGATCATCATCAAGCCGCCGGTGATGCACTCGAGCGTGAAATCGCTCGATGCCTCAGAAGCGCTTGAAATGGACGGCATCGTCGAGATTTTCGAATTCGAAAGAGGCGTGGCAATCGTCGCCGAAAAATACTGGCAGGCACGACGCGCAGAGCCCAGAGTCAACGTCGAGTGGGAACTCTCTGAGCTCGCTGCATTCAACTCGGACGAGATGGCTGAAGACGCGCGCGACCAGATTCAAAAGCCGGGCGTCGAGATTCGCGACGATGGCGATGTCGACGATGCCTTCGAAGACGAAGAGATGACCGTCATCGACGTGCTTTACGAATCACCGTACCTGGCGCACTCGCCCCTCGAGCCGATGAACGCATTGGTGAGCGTCAAAGGCGACCGCGCCGAGCTCTGGGTCCCGACCCAGTGGCAGTCGGCGGCGCAGGCCGATGTCGCGGGCCTTCTGAGGATTCCTCGCGAGAACGTCAAACTGCACACGACCTATCTCGGGGGCGGCTTCGGACGCCGACTGATGATCGACTTCATCATCGAAGCTGCGATGATCGCCGAGCGCATGCAGAAGCCGATTCATCTGGTCTGGTCGCGCGAAGAAGATACGCGCGGCGGCTATTATCGCCCTTATAATCTGACGCGCATGAAGGGCGCGATCGACAAGAACGGCCGGGCGCGCGCGCTCTACTATCATAATATGTCGCAGTCGCTCTTGAACCTGCGCGACTGGCTGCCATCGATGCTACCCGAGTGGCTGCCCAGGGTGACGCGTCTGATGATGGGCCGAACGGCCGGAAACGCCGTCGAAAGCGATACTCTTCCGAATATGCTGGCCACGGAAGGTGCTCATAACGCGACCTTCGACATCGACAATATCCGCGTCGAATACACGCAGATTCATGTCGACGTGCCGGTGACCTTCTGGCGCTCAGTCGGGCATTCGTACAATGGCTTCGTGGTCGAATCGTTCGTCGACGAAATGGCCCACGCTGCCGGCCGCGATCCGGTCGATTTCAGGCGCGAGCTTCTCAAGAAAGACAGCCGCAAACTTGGCGTGCTCGAAAAAGCCGTCGAGGTCTCCGGATGGAATGAATCTCTCGAAGATGGCTGGGGCCGCGGTATTGCGGTCCACAAATCATTCGGGACCTACTGCGCTCAGGTGATCGAGGCCCGAGTCGTCGACCATCAGGTCGAGGTGCGCAAGGTCTGGTGCGTGGTCGACTGCGGCTATGTCGTCAACCCCGATATCGTCAGGGCGCAGATGGATAGTTGCATCATCCAGGGTCTTGCGGCCGCGATCCACCAGCGCATCGATTTCGTAGACGGCCAGGTGCCGCAGGGTAATTTCGATACCTTCAAGCTTTTGCGTATGCATGAGACGCCCGAGATCGAGACGCATATCATCGAGAGCGACGAAGATCCGACAGGCGTCGGCGAGCCGGGGCTTCCGCCTGTTGCTCCCGCGCTGGCTGGAGCGATCTTCGATGCGACCGGCAAGCGATTGCGGTCGATGCCATTCGTCGATGCACTGAAGGAGGCTTGAGATGAAAAAATCGCTCTTCATCATCCTGCCTCTTGTGCTCGTTGGCACGGTTACGGCCCTGACCTGGGTCGATGCCGCCGACAAGCCGGCGGGGGATCTCGGCCCCGAAGCACCGGGCCTCGTCGCACACAGCATCGAGCGTGCGAAATTCGCTGCGATGCCTCCATCTGCCGAACAAATCGAAGCCGGAAAACGCGGATGGGAGACCGTATACGAGGTGCTCGTCTCACCGCGCTGCATGAATTGTCATCCTGTCGGAGACCACCCGCTGCAGGGCGACCAGAGCCTGCCGCACGCTCAGAATATCTCGCGGGCGTCGGCTGAAAACGGTCTCG
>CAYFTY010001049.1:0-1926 GCA_964346045.1 uncultured Bradymonadales bacterium
GACGCCCCCGACGTCGTCCACATCGAAAGCTTCGACGGCCGCCGCTTGCCCGGGATCGCCCGATTCATATTCCCGGGAGTCTTCAAGTTGAAGACAATGATGGGCAGGTCGTTATCCATACAGAGACTGATCGCTGTCGAGTCCATCACACGCAGATTGCGTGAGAGGACCTCGAGATAGGTCAGCTCTTCGAACATCGTCGCATCGGGATTTTCCGTGGGGTCGGCGTCGTAGACTCCATCGACCTTGGTTCCTTTGAGGATCACATCGGCATGGACTTCCATGGCGCGTAGACACGCGGCCGTGTCGGTCGTGAAATAAGGATTCCCGGTGCCTGCGGCGAATATCACCACCCTGCCCTTTTCGAGATGCCGCATCGCGCGCCGGCGGATGTAGGTCTCTGCCACCTCTTTGATTTCGATGGCGGTCTGGACGCGGGTGTTCACTCCGAGTTTCTCGATGGCGTCCTGGAGGGCGAGTCCATTGATCACGGTTGCGAGCATGCCCATGTAGTCGGCGGATGCGCGGTCCATGCCAGCGGTGCTGCCGGCGACACCACGGAAGATATTGCCCCCGCCGATTACGATCGCAACCTCGACGCCATTCTCGATGATCTCGGCGATCTCACGGGCAATCGTATCGAGCGTCGCGGGCTCGATTCCGTACCCGGCGTCGCCCTGAAGGGCTTCACCAGAAAGCTTGATCAACACTCGTTCGTACGCCTTGCCCATCGTGTCTCCAGCCTTGTCGCGGACAAAAAAAAGGAGCGCCGAAGCGCTCCCGAATCACTCAGCCCTGAAGCTGAGCCACCTCGTCAGCGAGGTTTGATTCTTCTTTCTCGATACCTTCGCCCACCTGGTAGCGAACGAAGCCAGCGATCGTCACATCTCCCGTTTCATCCTGATATCCGGCAACGGTCAGGTCTGGATTCTTGACGAACGCCTGGTCGAGAAGATTTTGCTCTTTACGCCACTTGCCCATCTTACCTTCAACGATGCGAGGGATGATGTGCTCGGGCTTACCTTCTTCGTGAACCTGCGCCGTGAAGATTTCCTCTTGCTTCGCAGCCGTTTCTTCGTCGATGTCATCGGCCGAAAGAAAGCCAGGGTTCATGGCGGCGATGTGCATCGCAACATCACGTCCGAAGTCTCCCGCCTTGTCGGCATCGCCTTCGACCTGCACCAGAACAGCGATCTGATTGCCAGCGTGGATATATTCGGCCACCACTCCTTCGTCGACGCTGAAGCGCTCGAAACGGCGCAGCTGAATATTTTCACCAATCGTGGCGATCGCTTCTTTGATTGCATCTTGCAGCGACGAACCATCGTGGTCGAGTTCGAGTGCGGCTTCGACCGTATTGGCGTCAGAGTCACCAATGGTCTTGGTCACAGCTGCGACGAAATTCTGGAACTGCTCATTACGCGACACGAAGTCGGTTTCGCAGTTGATTTCGACGAGAACGCCCTCGGTTTCGTCGTCGCTGGTCCAGGTGTCTACGAGTCCTTCAGCTGCAACGCGTCCGGCCTTCTTGGCTGCCTTGGCGATTCCCTTCTTCTGAAGGAACTCGGCCGCAGCTTCGACGTCTCCGTCGGTTTCCACCAACGCCTTTTTGCAATCCATCATGCCGGCGCCGGTCATGTCGCGCAGTTCTTTAACGAGTTTGGCTGAGATAGCCATGTCAGTCTCCTGATATTGCAGACACGATGCCCCGATCTGGGGCACCGAGTGATGTTGCGATACGTGAACTCGCGAGTCTTACTCGGAGTCTTCGTCCTTCTTCTCCTTGCGGCTCACCTTCTGGATCTCGGGTCCCGAGCCCTCGGTGCCGGTCGCAGCGTTGAAGTCGGATGCAGCCTGGGCCGCCTCACGTGCACTCTCTTCGAGCTTCTGGCTCGCGAGCTTGGCGCCCTCGAGGCACGCATCGGC
>CAYFTY010001050.1:0-1925 GCA_964346045.1 uncultured Bradymonadales bacterium
GGGTTGGTTGACCTTGATATTGTTAAGCGCGTCTTCGTAGGACTCCAGTCGGTGGTACTGAATGACGTGGCTTTGCCCTTCACGGTCTTGAGGGACGCCGTCTGCCCAGCGACTGCTGAATGTGGCCTTCTTTAGGCGCGGGAGCAGGAGCGTATCGAAATATTCACCCATTTCAACGAGGACGTATGTATTGTCGCCTCCGTTTTTCTCGTTCAGGCGCATCAGGGCGTGTCCGGTCGTTCCGCTGCCGGCAAAGTAGTCCAGAATGACCTGGCCGCTCTCTGACGTGTCAATCGAGACGTCGAGACAATCCATGACCGTATAGATGGACTTGGGAAAGACCGATCCGTCCGGCATGTTCTCCTTGCCCATCATCGACGAGAGCAGTCGCGAGCCGTGCGTGCCTGCGTCGTAGCTGCTGCCGGTCCAGACCGTTCGGGGCGTCTCGCGGGACCGGGCGATCTCGACTTCGACCTCGTCGTTGATGCGGCGGACTCGCACCGTGTCGAGAACGGCTCGAAGGGAGTCTGCTTTATAGCGCCATTTGCGCTCGACGCCTTCGCGGTCGATGGGCCATATTTTCAACGCGCCCGAGGCGGCCCGCTCTACGCGACTGTCGGGGTGATAGTCGTCGGGCGGCACGTCTCCGAGGCGAGTGATCTCCCCGTCGTTGACAACGATGGGATAGAAGCAATTCCGACCGTCCTCCCGCCGAGACTCTCCGCCCCAGTTTCGGAGGTTAGAATACTCCCAGTCTTCCTCGTCGATTAACTGCTGGCGAATGTGAGCGCCTTTGTCGGGGTAGAGGAAGTAGGCATATTCGTGGGTGTACGAGAAATTGTCGCCCTGCACGCCCCGGGGATTGTGTTCGACGGTCACGCACGTTTGGTCGTAGCCGGGAAAGGTCTCGCGAATCAGCAGGCCGAGCCGCTCCTGCTCGTTCTCATCGATCGCTACGACGTTGACTCCATCCCGGGTGAGGAGGCGGCGGCCCTGATGGAGCCGATCCTCCATCAGGGAGAGCCACGAGGAATGTTTGTAGGTGTTCTTGTAAAGGATTTCGGTCGACTTCGAGTTATACGGCGGATCGATGTAGATGCAGTCTATCGTTTCCCCAAGCCGGCGCTGCAGTAGATTGAGCGCCTGATAATTTTCGCCCTGTATGCACAGGCCATCTATCATGGCCTCAAGCCCGTCATCGTCCATATCAGAGAGATGGGCAAGTAGCGTGTCCACGAAATCTTGATCAAAGTGCCGCGTGTCGATCATCACGTGCGGGTGCGCCTCCAGAAAATCCCGTGTGAACGTACCATCCTCGTACCCCTGGCTAAAGAGACCATTGTCCCACTCGTCCACGGCGTAAAGCTCGCGCCACTCGTCGAGTTGCACCTCGTTGTCGAGAATAGCGTCGTAGAGCTCTTCGGGCACGCGGTCAAGTGTTACGCAGTAGCCCGTATCTACTACAAACTTCTTCTTCTCGAAGAGCCTCTTCTGAAAGTTCTCGATCTGCGTGAGAAACTCGATAATGCGCTCGCCAATCTTCTTTACCGCCTTCGCACGATCTACCTGGTGGAGGCGCCGATGCTCTTGGGCTTCCAGCACCTCGCCGAGCGCCAGCACTTCATTCTGAATGAAGAAATCCAGCTGCTCGCGCAGAAAACCACCGAGGTCTTTGTGGATGAAGTAATCGGCCGTGTTCTTAGCGGTGTACCGATTGAGATGCCTATGGAGTGGGCTTTTCTCTTTCCCTTCTTCCGCCTGCGCAAGGTTTGCCCGGACGGTCGCATCGTCAACCGCGTCTAAAATCTGCCGCGTAGTCGCCTCAACGATGGTCGAGCGGTCGTTTGTTTTCCGCTGGTTGGATTTGGCCTGTTGCTCGTTGTAGAGCGCCAAAAGTCGCTCGTCCTCGTCCTCTGTGATAGGCC
>CAYFTY010001051.1:0-1912 GCA_964346045.1 uncultured Bradymonadales bacterium
GCTCGAAAAGCTCGCCCACGCCGGCGACCATCTTTGCCGTGCTGGCCGAAGGACCGGCCTGACATACCGCGAGGTAGATCGATCGCTCGTTCTCGATCTCGGTAATCGTCGGTTCGGGATCGCCTTTGGCGAACTTGAAGATGCCGCCTCGTAGCGCGGCCGTAGAATCAATGCCAGACGGATTGCCGTGGAAGATGGCTTCGCTGGCACGTACGGCCTTTTCTACCCTCGGATCGGAAATTTCGATGCCAGATTCTCGAGCGATAGCCCGTGCCGCTGCAGCCGCCATGGCAGCGCTGCTTCCCATTCCTGCCCCGATGGGCACGTCGATCGTGACGTGAACTTCGAGGCTTTCCTTCACATCCATCGTTCGGAGTAATCCGAGGAAGGCACGCTCGAGATCATCGCCGTCGGCACTCGGACGCACCTCGGCGTATGTATCCCCCGAGCGCCCGTCGACCAATATGAGTGAGGTTTCGGCGCCGGCCTGGGCCCAGGCCGTTGCTCCGATCGGCAGCCCGGCTGCGATCGCCGGGATTCCGTAGACGACGGAATGTTCGCCAAAGAGGATCAGCTTTCCGCAGCCCCGAGATACCGTTCTTCTGGTGCCTTCTGCCATGAAAAGTGCTCAGATTCCGCTTCCCCAGAAGCTTCCCCGTGCCATCTCGAGATTGATGGTTTCCGGCACTTCGTCCTGATGCTCGTTGACGAATTTCTCGGCGACCTCGAATTCGGGCTCGTCATAGAGGCAGAGAACCACGTGCTGAAGTGAGTCGTTGCGAGGCAGCTCCTCGAGCGTGATCTGCCAGAAGAGTTCGACGAAATCTTCGATCGGAAATTTGCCGAGTCCGACACCCAGCGCAGGAAAGGCAATTTCTCGCAGCCCGATGTCCTCGGCCTTGTCGTAGACATTCAGAATCGCATTGGTGATCAGTCGCTTGTCGACGTTCTTCTTTCCGATGATCGAGACATGGAGCAGGCATTTGCATGTGAGCTGGCCGGGCTCGGTCTCGAGGACTCGGCCGGGGTCGAGTCGATTGTAGCGAAGACGACTACGCGCCGTATGTAGTTTTTGCTGAAAGAAAGGCCCGGCGCGCCGAGCGATCTGCTCGCTGATGCCGCTTCCAAGAATCAGGCCTGTATTCGACGGATTTACGATCGCTCCGTCGTTGAGTTGCAGAAGGGTAATATCGCCATTGGTGATGGTGAATTCCTTCTGAACTGTTGGTTCGGCTTCGACTTCCACTTCATCGGTCATCAATCACTCCAAATCTCTAGAACGCCCCCTTTTACGGCACGATGGGCGGCTGGGCAAGCGCAGAAGGTGCGTGGGTCGCGCCATCGACTCGGCGAATCTCATTCGTGTCGGCGTCGAACCCATTCCTGAGCCACATAACTCGCAACATCCGAGGCCGTAGTGCCCGGACCAAACCCGGCGTCGAACCCCAGCTCGAGTGCCAGTTGATGATCGATCCGGGGCCCTCCAGCTACGATGATGAGTCGGTCGCGGATACCTTCGGCTTCGAGCATGTCGACCAGCTCGGAGAGGTTCTCGATGTGAACGTCTTTTTGCGTCACGACCTGACTGACGAGAAGGGAGTCGGCATCCTTTTTGATGGCCTCGACAATCAGCCTTTCATTGGGCACCTGCATCCCGAGGTTGTGTGCTTTCACCATCGGATATCGTTCGAGCCCGTATTCACCCGCGTATCCCTTCATATTCATGATGGCGTCGATCCCCACCGAATGAGCGTCTGTACCGGTGCATGCGCCCAGCACGACGAGCGGTCGCCCGATTTCGTCGCGGATGTAGTCGTTGATGGCGTAGAAATCCATTTTCTCGACGTCGACCCGGGCGACCTTGATGCGGGTGAAATCGAGGGATTCGACGAATTGTCCGTAGACGATGAAG
>CAYFTY010001052.1:0-1910 GCA_964346045.1 uncultured Bradymonadales bacterium
GATGCTCACCTCGACCTTTACGAACGTCGACAGACAGCTCGTCGGCGTACCTGATTCCTCGACGATCTTCCTGCTCTCACCTGACGCACTCTATCGAAGCGATGATCAAGGCGAGCAGTGGTTTCGAGCATGGCCCTCGGATTCCGAGGTCGAACTCGAGACCATGGTCGTGGTTCCCAGCCCTGATAGCGAGACGCGACATGCACTTCTGGTCGGTGGTAACGACGGTTCGATCCGACGTTCCACGACGGCGGCGCTCGCCTGGGATGTCGTTCACCAACCGATTTCAGGCGCCCGCAAGATCACGGGCTTTGAGCAAGGCCCTGACGACGAGGTCTGGGCCTCGACGATCGGCGCGGGCATCCTCCAGTCCTCGGACGCAGGCTTGACGTGGACGACCGCCAATCAGGAGTTGCGTGCCACACGGCCACTCGACGCCGCCCTTGGCTCGAGCGACCGCTTGCTCGTGGCCAATGAGGCCGGAGTTTTCGAGCTGCAGGGCGAGCCGACTGCGGCGCAGTGGAAGGTACTGCACGAGAATCCGAGTTCGGCCGTCCGCTGGAGCGGCTCAGGCGACACGACCCTTTCTGGAACTCTGGACGGCCGGATCCTCGAGACCGCAGATGACGGAGTCACCGTTTTGCCATGGCCCGAGGGTTCGCCCATCAATGTCGAGGTCCAGCCCTATCGACTCGAGGGGTTCGACCTGCCATCGAGCGCCGTCACCGAAATCGAAGGCGGACCCGATGGCTCGTGGCTTGCGGCCTCACGAAGCGGGGGCATCGCCCGGAAGATCGAGGGCGAGCCCTGGAAGGCATGGGAGATTTCCACAGCACTGGTCACCGCGCTTTCGAATAGCACCGTGACGGGCTGGCTCGTCGACAAGGACGGAACTGTCTATCTCACCGAACGTTCGGTCGCCCGGGGCACGCCGACTCAACTCTGGCGCTCATCCGACGAGGGCGATACGTGGTCTGCCCTCCATAGTTTTCGTCTTTCGGATGAGAACAAGCCGGTGGCGGTCGTTCAGGTCGACGAACGGGACCGTCCCAAACATCTGCTGGCAGCCAACGCAGAAAGGCTCCTCTCTTCGACAAACGGAGGCGCGAGCTGGACCACGATCGACGGCCCCTGGAGTAAGGGGCGCATCGTAGGGCTCGATGCCCGGCAAGGCCGGGTCGCAGTCCTGAGCAATCTCGGAAGACACTCCGCGCTTTTCGTGATGGAAGATATCGAGAGTCCGAGCCGCGTATCGCGCTATGATCTGGTGTGGCCCGACGGGGCGAATGCGCTCGGCACGCGCGAAGTCTACTTTTCGGAGCAGCGGCTGTGGATCATCTCGCCGCGTTCCATGTTCACGGGCACGCTCCCGATTGGCTCGGGTCGATACGAGGGCATGGGAGCCATCATTGCGATGCTCTCATTGGTCATTGGCGTTCTGGTCAGCTTCGTAGCTTTGAAAACCTGGGGTTCCTGACCATCACATTCGATATTGAGCGCCGTTGTCGATCCAGGTCTGGACTGCGTCGATGGTAGGCTGGTCGAGTTTACCCGTCTGCGGCATCACAAGCGGGTCCCCCGATTCACGATTCATCCGATCGAAGATGTCACTGCCGGCAGCATTCCCGGGATCTACGAGAGGCATGCCACTGGTGTTGGCAGTGATACCCTCGAGCGCAGCCTGAATCTCAGCCTCGTCGGCAAGTTGGTCGCTCGCGACCGTAAAGGCATTCGTCGAAAACGAGCCGTGACACGCTGCCTGTGTGCAATTCTCGGTCATGATCCCGGCCACCTCGATAAACTCGGTCGTGAATGCTCCACCACCGGTCATGTTATTGGTGTTATTGCCGTTGCTCATGTTGTTCGTGTTATTGGCGTTATTCTCGCCATTATTCGCGTTATTCTCATCA
>CAYFTY010001053.1:0-1909 GCA_964346045.1 uncultured Bradymonadales bacterium
ACCGTCACGTCGGTAAGGGGTTTCACGGCTTCGCCGAGCTGACGCCCGAAGAGCGCCATATCTACCGAGATGAGACGATTCGTCTCAATGATAACGAGCGTTTCTGGCTCATCGATACGCTCTTTGCCCTGCCCGAGGCATTTCTCTACGCCGCACTCGTCGACTTTCTCGAGACGCATCAATCCGAGCGAGAGCACGACTACAAGCGGCTTTTCGGAGATATCCGCTATTGCATCGATCTCGCGCATCGAGACGGTTCGATCAAAACCGCCATCATGGCCGACACCGAACGTTTCATCGAAGGTGGTGACGAAGAGCTGGCATTGACGCTGCACAAGTTCCGGTCGGCAGGAAAAAAACTCTTTGTCGTGACCAACAGCTTCCCTGTCTACTCGAATCACGTCATGGAGCACCTTCTCGAAGGCGTGCTTCGCGAATATCCATCGTGGAAGAACTATTTCGACATCATCATCGCCGGTTCGTCCAAGCCCTCGTTTTTCAACGATCGAGCCCCGTTCATGATCGCAGACAAAGAGGGCCGGCTGCACGGTGAGGAGTATAACTCGTTCGAGCGCGGAACCATCTATCAGGGCGGCAATCTAGTCGATTTTGAGCGCATGGCCGGTTGTTCGGGCGAGCGAATCGTCTACATCGGCGACCACATCTACGGTGACATCGTACGCAGTAAGAAATCGAGCGCGTGGCGAACGGTGATGATCGTGCAAGAGATGGAAGCCGAGCTCGACCAGGCCGATCAATTGCGCGAAGACATGGCGCGGCTCGACGATATCGACCATGAGATCTTCCGACTCGCCGAGAAGATTACCTTTGAGCAGAACCTTTGCTATCGCCTCGATGAGCTCGTCGACCACGCCGAGGACACCGAACGGAAGCTCGTCCAGAATGCGCTCAAAGAAGTGACACTCTCACGAGATCGACTTCGTCGTAGACGGCGCGAGCTGCTGATCTCGATGGAAGAGGCCGAGAAAGGTCTCGAGGAACATTTCAACCCGTATTGGGGCCTGGTCTTTCGATTGGCGAATGAGAATACACTCTTCGGGGAACAAGTAGAGGACTACGCTTGTCTATATACAAGCCGGGTTTCGAACTTCCTCAACTATTCGCCGCTGCACTACTTCCGAGCACCACGACAACTCATGCCTCATGAGCGCTATTAGAACGATCATTCGAATTGCCACCCTCACCGCTTCTGCGGTGGCACTCTTTTTTGCGTCGCCTGCCTGGGCGCAGAGTGACCACCCGCACGCAAATCTCTGGGTGGAGGGCCGATCTGACAAGCAGGCCCGTGAGCCGATCCGGCTGTCGACTTTCAGCCAGCTCGCCGAGGGGATTAGCCCTGCGGTGGTGAACGTGCTCGTTGAATACGAAGGCGCCGAGGGCCTCGAAGGATTCCTCGAGGGCGGCGGCTGGCCAAACGGTCGGACCGGACAGGGTTCGGGGTTCATCATCCACCCGTCTGGATTGATCCTGACTAATCATCACGTCGTCGCCGGGGCCGAAACGATCAAGGTCAAGCTGCTCGACAACCGTGAGCTCGAGGCGCGCGTCGTCGGAGTCGACGAGCAGACCGATGTGGCATTGATGAAGATCGAGGGTGCTCGATTTCCGGCCGTGACGCTCGGCGACAGTGACGAGGTACACGTCGGCGAGCACGTGCTGGCCATCGGTAATCCGCTCGGTCTGAGCCATACCGTGACATCGGGTATCGTCAGCGCGCTCGGCCGCCGGAATCTGGCGCCCAGCGGCAAAGAAATCTACGCCGACTTCATCCAGACCGACGCCTCCATCAACCCGGGGAATTCGGGCGGGCCGCTGATCTCACTCAAGGGAGAGGTGATCGGCATCAACACCGCGGTGAATCGACAGGGGCAGGGCATCGGTTTTGCGA
>CAYFTY010001054.1:0-1903 GCA_964346045.1 uncultured Bradymonadales bacterium
AGCTTCGCCCCAGACCATGGGCGAGGAGAGGGCGGGTCGTGTTTCCGTCGGTCAGCGCGAGAATCTCAGAGCGGCGCTCGGGTCGAGTGCACTCGGTTTCGATGACCGGAAAGCGTCCCCATCCGGTAATTTTCTTTTGAGACCAGTTTGCCATCTTCGTCTTTTGCGTAGAAGGAGGCTGCCCGGCGTTTTACCGGGAAGCGAGCACACAAGCAACGGTCGAGTCTGACCTTCTCTTCCATCACCGCGCGACAGGTCGACCGCGTGCCTGGCGAGGGTGGATCTTTCCAGGAGTGACGGCGAGGCGTAGAGACGCGTCGGCAAAACCCCGAGCTTTCGACCGACGGCTTTCACTCACAGGTCTTCTCCCGAAAGGATGGTGTAGTCAGCCCCACCGTCGACCGAGAACTCCCGATGCATGACGTCTGGCGGGCCCACGAGCTCGTGGAAAAGGGGGGGGCGGAACAGGACGTCTCGTACTCGCCAATCGTTGCGCTTCAATTCAGCTTTTCTTTGATCTTGTCGAGGAGCGACGCTTCTTTGACCGGGATATCCGAAATCTCAGCGAATTCTTCCAGGACCTTTCGCTGCTTCTTGCTGAGCGTGTCAGGGACCGTCACCTTACAATGAACGACGAGATCGCCGCGTGCCCCCGGTCGATTGACGCGCTGGATGCCTCGCCCATCGAGCTTGATCGTGTCGCCGAATTGGGTGCCCGGCTTGATCTTGACCGTCGCTGGGTCCTCGAGTGTTGGAATTTCGAGGTCACACCCAAGAGCCGCCTGCACGAATGAGATTTCGGCTTCGAGATGCAGATTCGAGCCCTCGCGTACGAAGACTTCCGAAGATTTCACATGCAAAAACACATAGAGGTCACCGCGCGGGCCACCCTTGCGGCCAGCTTCTCCTTCGCCACGCAGACGAAGGCGCGTCCCGTCGTCGACTCCGGGCGGAATCTTGACGCTTACTTCACGCACTTCTTCGATCAAACCCGACCCGTCGCAGTCTCCACACGGTGAGGTAATGATCTTTCCCTGCCCGCGGCACTCGGGGCAGGTCGAACTCAACGTGAAAAAGCCCTGCGAGTGGTGCACCTGTCCGCGTCCCTGGCAGGCTCCACATACAATCGGCTCGGTACCCGGCTCGGCACCTGAACCCTCACATGTCTCGCATTCGGTGTGTCGAGGTACGTCGACCTCGCGGCTCGTCCCAAAGACGGCTTCTTCGAACTCGAGTTCGAGGTCGAGTCGTAGATCCGCGCCGCGCTGGGGCCCACCGCGTCGCTGCTGTCGTCCAAAGCCAAAGATGTCGCCGAAAATATCGCCGAATTGGCTGAAGATATCGTCGACGTTGGAAAACCCGGCACCGCCCGAGCGTCCGCTCAAACCTTCATGGCCAAATCGATCGTAGATCTGGCGCTTTTCGGAGTCGTTCAGCACCTCGTAGGCTTCTGCAGCCTCTTTGAAGCGCTTTTCGGCTTCCTCATCCCCGGGATTGCGGTCGGGGTGATATTTCATCGCAAGGGTGCGATAGGCTTTTTTAAGCTCACGATCACCAGCGTCGCGGGAGACACCGAGTACCTCGTAATAATCTCGCTTGCTCATGGGATTCCAATACTAAAAATTCGGATCGCGTTGGACTCCCGCAAAAGTAAGGACACATCGAGCGTCGTCAACAGGGCGTCGCGGAAAAGCTCCTTCAACTCGCCGAACCTTCTCGCGCCGGGAGGCCTCGCTTCTTGCGGTTCGTACGGATCTCGAAGAGGCGACTGGTGCTTCGAACGAGGAACCAGAAAAAACCGAGGGATAGGAGCATCACTGTACCAGAGAGGACATTGGGGGTTCGAAAAAAACCGCCGATGCTCACTGCAATCAACGAGAGGAGCAAAAGAGACGGGATGATC
>CAYFTY010001055.1:0-1900 GCA_964346045.1 uncultured Bradymonadales bacterium
GGTGCGTGGAGAGGTGAGTGTGCTGGGTCAAAGACTCGCCGAAGGAGACGGCCTTGCTCTCGACGACGAGCCTTCGATTCATATCGAGCATGCGGGCGGCCAGGCCGAGGTTTTGCTCTTCGACCTCGAGTGAATCAGCTCCGTGAGTCTGCGTAGGCGTCGGCTTCTCGGTCGACCTTATGGGCTGTTCTCGGGTCAGCGTGCTTCAGCAGCTCCCACTCCATGTCGAAATCGCGCTCGCTCTGGGCTCGACCATTGCGTTGGTTGACCCTGTCGAGCGTGATTTCGACCTTCCAACCGTTGCCTGCGCGCATCGCAGTCACGAGATAGCGGTCTTCGTAGTTTCCGTTCTGCAGGTACTCGGTCTCCATGGTGGTCTCAGACGTGTCTCGCACCTGAAAACCCTGCTTGAAAAGTAATTTGCGTGCATGGGGCATTACATTTTCGATCGGCTGCGTGTAGACATGCTTGGTCAGTTCTCGCTCGATGTAGCGCTGGCGGTCGGATGCTCGCTGCATTCCCGCACAGGCGAGCGAAGATAGACCGAGAATGACGACGAGCGTGTAGGCGATGTGGGAGAGGCGTGGCTTCATGACTTCCTCCAGAAAGACACGTTCTGTTGCGTTCGAGTGGTAGACGCAGAGAGACGAGAGATCTTCAAAAAAAGCTGAATCGATCAGATTTTGACTTCGAGGCCGAGCGAAAACTCGGTTCGTAGAATTTTGGATGTCCAGGTCTTCGAAAAGGGGGTGCCCTGAACTTCCTCGGAGGTGTTGAAGAGCCAGATTCGCTCCCAGACGATGCCGATATCGGCGCGGAAACTCAGGTACTCGCTGTAGTGATAGATTCCCGAGATCCGGGGGCCCACCAGAAAGCCGATGCGCGGCACATTCCAGACGCCGGCCTGCTCGTCTTGCAGGCGTTCGATCTCTTCTTTGAAATCACCATCCGGGAAGAGAATCGGAACGCCCGCGACAGCCCCGATGCCCAGATCAAAGACTCCGGCAGGAAAGAGATATTCGATCATCGCTCGCAGCTCGACGAGTGTCCCGAGTTCGTACGTGGGGGGCTCTTCGTCTTCGTCGAGTTCTTCTTCAGGTACTTCCTCTGCGATGTAGGTGCCGAAGTACTGAATACCACCTCCAAGACGCAGGTTCTCATTCCACGCGCTCAGGTAGTAGAGCGAACCGCTCAAAAAGCCGTCACTCACGTATTCGAAGGATTCGTCGTTGACCTGCACACTGAGTTGTTCTTCGGCATCGAGCTGGCTGTCTTCGAAAAAGAAGCTCGCGCCCACTCCGATCACATCTCGTGCCTGGGCGGCAGCCGTTGCAGGGTGAGCCATGAGCACGAAGATCGTGCAGAGGATGGCGAGGCGAAAACGTGTGATCATCGTGAAACTCCGACAGGGTGTCTGTGCGAAGATGGGCGCATGTGTTGACTGTGCTGTGGATCAAGAGTCGTTTGTGCTCGGTCGGGTGTCAACGGTCGAAAGAGAGGTATGCCACTCTCTGGCGGGTGACGATTCTTTCTGCCCGAGCGTCGATTGATTGACGGGCGGTGTCGTAGGTCGGTACCCTGTGAAAAGCTGAAATGCACGACAATTTACCCCGGAGGCAGACCGTGAAGGATTCCATTCACGGGCTCGGCCTGCTCGTATGCGTTCTAGCCCTCACGGGGCTTACGTCGAGCGGGTGCGATGACCAGAAATTCGATTTCGACGATCCGGCCCGTGGCCCGGCCGATCTGGTCGGTGGCCTCAACAAGGTCTCCAACGGAGAGTTTTTCGGCGGGAATGATGTATTACCCGACCCGAGGACGGTCAGCGACATTCCACGCGCCGAAAATAAACCAGATTGCGGGCCGAGCTGCGCGAATTATTTGGATTCGCCCGGGTTCC
>CAYFTY010001056.1:0-1900 GCA_964346045.1 uncultured Bradymonadales bacterium
GAAGCCGGGCAGATCGAATTTCTGCGCTATGGAGCGCGGGCGGGCGTCTTCTGGGATATCTGGGAACGCCGCGTTTTGAGCCTGCAGGGCTACGTCGAATTTGCAGAGCCCGTTCACGAACGCGACATCCCGTTCTCTGAATTGATCACGCTGGGCGGGATCGAGAATATGCGAGGGTTTGCGCTCGCGCGATTTCACGGTCGATCGGCGTTTATCGGAGCGCTTCAATATCAATACCCCGTCTGGTCGTTTTTTGACGGCTATATCGTGGTCGAAGCTGGAAACGCGTTCGCGCCACAGCTCGAGGATTTCGACCTCGGACTGCTACGGGGAAGCCTCGCCGTAGGCTTTACGACGGTTCAATCGCAGTACAATTCGTTCGATCTACTCTTCGCGTTCGGTACATCACCGTTTGAGCGTAGTTTTGAGGTCGAGTCGGCCCGCATTGCGATCGGCACGAACTGGGGGCTCTGATGAAGAATCTCATCTACATCCTGGCTCTTTCGATGGTCATCGGTTGTGCGAGCGATTCGTCTACCCGCAAATTCAAGACGACCGAGATCGTCTGGGAAGATCCCGATCGACACCCGATTCCCGAGCCCGAAGAGTACTGGTCGGGGCTTTATTGGGATGGTGCCGACAAGATGGTCTTCCGACCGCTGAGCCATGCCTGGCTCTTTGACGAAGAAGGGCCAGCCGTCAATACCAATGCGCTCGACGAGGTTCCGAATTCGAGCTGGTACACCAATCGCATGGCGATTCGCGACATTTCGCCCGAACGCGTCGTCCAGGCTTCATGCGACCGATATATCGATACGTCTGCCACCTGGTTGGTCAAGAGCGGTAAGGTCGACGGGGCGAATCCAGGGTTTCAGATCGAGGATACCAGCGACGGGCGGCGCTATCTGTTGAAGTTCGATAGCGAAATCCAGCAGGAGAGGGCGACGGCTGCGGACGTGATTGGCTCGAAAGTGTACTGGGGTGCGGGCTTTTCGGTTCCATGCAATCGGATCGTGTTTTTCGACCCGGGGAATCTGAAGATTGCCGACGATGCGACCAAGAAAGACAATCTCGGACGAAAGACTCGTCTGACCGAGGCTGACGTCAAAGGTGCCATCGAATGGGCACCCGTGTTGCCGGATGGCCGTATCCGGGCTTCTGCGAGCCTCTTTCTGCCGGGCAAGCCCCTCGGGCCTCTGCAATACGAGGAGACACGCGACGATGACCCAAACGATGTGATTCCGCACGAGGACCGCAGGGAGCTCAGGGGCTCGAAGGTGCTTGCCGCCTGGCTGAACCATTTCGATGCACGCGAGCAAAATACCTTTACGTCGTTCATTTCTGACCCCGAGCGCGAAGGCATGGGCTACGTCCAGCACCATATGCTCGACTGGGGCGATTGCTTTGGAAGCGAGTGGCCCAGTGATCTGATGACTCGCCGTCTCGGACATTCCTGGTATTTCCACGCCGGGCATGTTCTCTCGGATTTTCTGTCGCTCGGACTGATTCCACGGTCCTGGGACGATGTGAGGAAATACCCCGAGGATGGACCGATCTTTGGCTATTACGACGTGGCCAATTTCGAGCCCGACGAGTGGCATAATGGCTATCCGCACCCGGCGTTCAGCCGGGCCGACGTGGTCGATAAATTCTGGGGAGCCAAGATCGTGAGTCGATTCACGGATGCTCATATCCGGGCTCTCGTCGACGAAGCCAAATTCTCGGACCCGGTGAATTCGCGATACCTCGAACGCACGCTCATCGGCAGGCGTGACAAGATTGTGCGCTATTACTTCGAACGGGTGAGCCCATTCGATTTGCCCCGAACTCGAGGTGCCGAAGTCTGTGTGTCGGATCTAGGCGTTCGTGGCGGCTACTACGACCTCGCAGATTCGTATTA
>CAYFTY010001057.1:0-1896 GCA_964346045.1 uncultured Bradymonadales bacterium
CAAACACTTACATGTAGGAAATCGTCCCACATGTAGGGTGCATTTCTCGCCGCAATGATACTGAACACTTGATCACTGAACTTAAGTTCAGTATAGTCGTCTTGCTTCGAGGAGGCGTCATGAGCAGTACCCATATCGCACTCGACATTCCGAACGTGATGACTGGCCGAGAACTCGAGCAGGAATCGCGACATGAGCGGCGCCAGACGTGGAGCTGGGAGTCCCTTTGTGGCCGAGTGATCGAATTGCGTGACTGCGGAGCTTCTGCCGTACTGACATTTGCTTTTTCAGTGATTCACGAGGCCCAGATGGCTCGTGAGCCGGTGGCATGGATCTCTGCGACGCAGAGCCTCTTTTATGCGCCCGATGTGATCGAGAACGGGATCGATCTCGAAGCTCTGGCCGTCGTGCGTCTGCACGATGCAAAAGATGCGGCCCGAGCCGCTGACAAGCTCGTGAGTTCGGGAGCATTCGGGCTCATCGTCGTCGATCTCGGAGAAGAAGCCTGGTTTCCGCGCCCACTGCAGAACAGGCTGGCTCACCACGCACACGAGCACGAGACTGCGGTGCTCTGTTTGACCAAGGAGAATGCCACCAACCGCGATGAGAGCGAGCTGAATTTCACATCGATGCGTGCAGCGGCCCGCGTCGAGAAGAGAGAACGAGATTTCGTCTGCACCCTGCACGTGCAGCGCGACAAGAAGCATGGTCCGGGTTGGACCGTCGAGGAGACATGTCGTGGACCGATTGGCATGCGTTAACGTCCCGTACCTCGCCCTGCAAAATGCGCTGAAATGCCATCCGGCATGGGAGGACGAGCCGGTGGCCATTGTCGATGAAGCCAGACCCACGGGATTCATTCTGGAGGTGAATCGACACGCGCGCCGCAAGAGGATCCTGCCGGGTATGCGCTATGCAGCCGGACTTTCACTCGATGGGCGCCTGCGAGCACTGGAATGGGACGGGAACGAAATTCGCGAAAGTGTCGAACTACTCTCGGGCCTGCTTCGAGATTTTACTCCTCATCTCGAGCCGAGCAACGACGAAGACGGGATTTTCTGGCTCGAAGTTCGGGGGCTTGATCGCCTCTTTGGTTCTTTCGAAACCTGGGCAGAGAAGCTGCATGACGAGATCCGTTCGTACGATTATTACGCCGCCGTGGTGGTAGGCCATTCTCGTTTTCATACCTATGCCATCGCGCGCGCCATGCGAACGGGCGTGCTGATACTCGATTCGAGGAGCGACGAGCTCGAGATCGCAGGCCGGGTTCCCATCGAGCGTCTCGAGGTTGGCGAGAAAGTGCGAAGCGGACTGGCGAAGCTGGGCGTCGAGACCCTGGATGCCTTTCTCGATCTTCCGATGAGCGGAGTTCGTGAGCGTTTTGGCGACGAGGCCTACCGTCTGCGCAAAATGGCTGCCGGCGAACTCTCGATCCCTCTTCAACCGGTAGATGCGGGCGCTCCGGTCCAAAGGCGCATCGACCTGGACGAGGCCGAATGCGACTCGAACCGCTTACTCTTCATCATCAAGCGCGAGCTACACCCGATGATGCTCGAACTTGCGTCGAGACATGAGGATCTAGCCGCTCTGCGCCTGAGGCTCGAGCTCGCAGATTCAGATGCGCACGAGCATACGATCAAACCGGCTACGCCGACGCTCGATGAAACACGTCTGATCGAACTCGTACGACTGAGGTTGGATCATCTCGTCTTTCCTGCAGGGGTCGCAGCGCTTGTGCTCGTCGCGGAAGGCATGTCGATTCACCGCGCACAGGGTCATCTATTCGAAAGCGAGAGACGTCGCGATCTCGATTCGGCGAATCACGCCCTCGCAAGGTTGCGCGCCGAATTCGGCGATCGTTGCGTAGTCCACATCAAGTCGGCAGACGCCCATGCC
>CAYFTY010001058.1:0-1888 GCA_964346045.1 uncultured Bradymonadales bacterium
CTTGGCACCGACGCCGTCCTTTCCGCGGACTTCGTGAATCGCGTGGATGCGACCGGTGTAGAAGAGGATTCGCTCGGTGAGCGTGGTCTTACCGGAGTCGATATGCGCAGAAATTCCAATGTTGCGCAGCAAGTTTAGGTCTCGATTAGCCATTTCAATTTACCTGGTTACGTCTCAAATTTGTTTCGTCTTTCGACTTGAATCATCCCGAGAAGGGTCCTCGAGGGCGCGCTCTATCTACGGAACCATCTCGGAAATTTCAAGTGCTTTCATGGGCTCATGCGCCAAATCTCAGCGAATCGCGCGGCGACCGCGCGCACTCGAAGGCTCGGGCCGCACCCAACATCGGCGCCTCGGCATTTCTTCCCGTTGCTACTCTTCGGTGGCTGGCCTATGACGTGGGAGAGTCTTGACGACGTGATGATATGAGCGAATTCGAAGCAACTCTTTCGTGGGCGCGCGAGCGCGAAGCCCGAGATCCACTCGCCGCCTTTCGCGAGCGATTTCATTTCCCGCAGCACACCGACGGTGAGCCGGTGATCTACTTCTGCGGAAACTCGCTGGGGCTGCAGCCAAAGTCCGTGCAGGAGTACCTCGAGGTCGAGCTCGAGGACTGGGCGCGCATGGGCGTCGAAGGCCACTTCGAGGCCCGAAACCCCTGGTATGACTACCACGAGTTCTTTGCCGAACCGGTCGCCGAGATCGTCGGTGCTAAGCCGCATGAAGTCTGTGTGATGGGCTCGCTGACGGCGAATCTGCACTACCTGATGGTTTCGTTCTACCAGCCCACCGACGACCGTTATCGTATCGTCATGGAGAAAAAAGCCTTTCCGAGCGATCAGTATGCGATCGCGAGCCAGGTCGAATTTCACGGCTACGACCCCGAAGATGCGATCGTCGAAATCGCACCGCGCGAAGGTGCGGCCATCATCGAAGAAGAAGATATCGAGGCGTATCTCGCCGAGCATGGAGACACGGTGGCGCTCGTTCTCTTTGGAGGCGTGAACTACTACAGCGGCCAGGCTTTCGACTTTGCCCGCATCTCGAAGGCCGCCCACGACGCCGGTGCGAAGGTCGGCTTTGACCTCGCCCACGCGGCGGGGAATCTACGGCTGCAGCTGCATGACGACGATGTCGATTTCGCCGCGTGGTGCAGCTACAAATATTTGAATTCGGGGCCCGGTTCGGTGGCCGGGATCTTTGTTCACGAGCGATTCGCCGATGCTCCTGACTTGCCCCGATTCACCGGCTGGTGGGGAAATGACCCCAAGACTCGCTTCGAGATGACCGACACATTCTATCCGCAGTACGGCGCGGGCGGCTGGCAACTCTCGAATGCTCCCGTCTTGTCGATGGCCTCGCACAAAGCTTCGGTCGATATCTTTTCTGAGGCGGGCATCGATCGCGTGCGCGAAAAAGCCATCGAGCTCACCGAATATCTTCTCTGGCTCATCGACCAGATGCCGAGCGACCGGTACGAGATCATCACCCCTCGCGACCCCGCACGCCGTGGTGCGCAGCTTTCGATCCGCACCCTTTTCGACGGCACCGATCTCTTCTCGGCACTGCAGGATGCCGGGGTCGTCTGCGACTTCCGCAAACCGGACGTCATCCGCATCGCACCGGCCCCTCTTTACTGCTCGTTCGAGGACGTGTGGCGATTTGCCGAGATTCTCTCTGAGATCTGAGAAATGCGACCTGCAATCTCAGAAATGCGATCGAATTCGGTCTTTTCCGGGAAATGCGCATGAGAGTTGGACGTTCGACCAAAAGACCTCGAAGACAAGGCCAGTCGCGACGATCGTGAATAGTGCGAAAAACACACCCTTCGAATTCATTCCCGAAGGCCGCAAAAACGCGTGTCTCGTTGGACGGAAGCGGTATGTGC
>CAYFTY010001059.1:0-1884 GCA_964346045.1 uncultured Bradymonadales bacterium
GCTCGCCGTCACCGTATGCTCACCGGGCTCGATTTCGATCGCCTCGCCGGGACAAGGCATCTCTTCACCGCCATCGACCGAAACGGTAATGCTCGGCGGATTGCATTGCAGCAGAAGCGTCGTCGGGCAAACTTCTGGCAATTCGGACCGATAGCCTTCGAGCACCCGGGCGATCTCTGAAGCAGTCGGTTGAGAAACCTGCGGTGCGGTCTCTACGTTCGCGTAGGCTTCTTTTGCTTTCTGACAGGCTCCCATCTTCTGGAACGTGCGCCCCAGATTGAGATAGGTGACATTCGCCTCGGCAAGCCGAAGTGACGAACGGAACTTGTTGAGGGCGCCCTCGTAATCGCCATCGACGAGGAGTTTCACACCCTCTTCGTTGTAGTTGAGCTGGGTGGGAGATAGCTCGATGGTCTCCTGTGCGTACGCGGTCGAAGCGATCATTGCGACGCAGAAAGAAAGCCAGGCGCAAATTCTTCGGGTCGAAACCATGTCTATCCTCAATGCCGTGGAGTCGCCTCATCGTACACGCAGCCGCCATCCATGAGCAACGTCTTTGAGCCGCACGAGCTTGACATTGCCACTCGGGATCGTTGCAATGCTACCCGTGCCTTAGACAACCAAAAAAGAGAGAAGACCGTGAACGATTGGGAGCAGCAGAACGATTGGCAGGAGCAGAACGATTGGGAATCCGCTCCAGAGAACGCAGACGATGGCTTTGCGCCCGGCCTGTCGGGAGGCGTCTATGAGCCGACGCTCGAAGATGTCATCGACAACGTGCAAACGCTCGCCAAGAGGGTTCTTGGGCCGCTCCTCGTGGCCTGGGGCGCTGTTGCGATCGTGCACCTCGTGCTCGTGATCTTGCAGACGGTGGCCCAGATCACGATGGGGCCGGCCTCATTGGCATTCATGTTCGTTTCGATTCCGGTGATGCTTCTGGTTGGCATCGTGCTCCAGGCATTCCGTCTCGCTCTCTATCGCCCCATGCGAGGGGTCATGACGGACGGCCCGGGCGCATACCCCGACCTGGGATCCCTCAAAGACCCCATCGTCTCCAACTTCGTGAATGTGCTCCTGGCAAATCTTCTTTACGGACTCGCCGTCGGCGTCGGAGCTTTGTTCTGTCTCATCCCCGGGCTTGTCGCTGCGGTGGTCTTCGCCATGGCTCCGTACTACGCGGCCAATGGAACCCCTCCGGTGGATGCGATGAGGGATTCACTCGAGTCTGCGAAACGCTATCCCGTACTCTTCATCGCGGCCGTCGGGGCTGCGGTCATCATTCTCGGGGTGATTCAAGCGGTCGTGGCCCTGGTGATTACGATCATCGGTAGCGCGCTCGGAGAATATGGGGTGATCGTCTCGAATCTCACGCAATGGATGATGGTCGTCGCCCTTGGCGCCATCATCTGGGTCACATGGGGAGCGACCTTCATCACGATCGACCTCGCCGAATCGGGCGAGCAGGTCGCTCAGTGATCGCCGTCTTCGTCTGCAATGCTCTGCGGCTCGAGTGGCATTTGATAGACGACGCGAATCGTGTGCCGTCCGGCGCCTACCTCGAGAATACGATCGAAGCTGTGTCCGCTGGTCACGAGATCGGCCAGCGGCACTTCTTCGTTGTCAATACGCACTGACTCGATTTCGTTTCCATTCCAGACCCGCGGGATTGCGACCCCGGGAAACGCGCCCTCCTCTAGCGTCGAGGAACGCGAACCCAGCAGGTTCACCGAGATATTGAGGATCTGGCCGGCCTCGTTCCACTGGCTGGTGAGTACCGATCTGCGTCGGGCGCTCAAAAAGTCCATGAACTCGCCGATATTTGTGACCCAGTGGCGGTGTTGGGGTGCTTTTGGAAATACCTCGCGGAAAACCAAGAGAAAGTCC
>CAYFTY010001060.1:0-1883 GCA_964346045.1 uncultured Bradymonadales bacterium
TGAAGACGAAGCAGCAGGCTTCGGAGGCGGTTTTGGGGACGCAGAAGAAGATGACGCCGCCGGCTTTGGAGGTGGTTTTGACGATGGAGAAGAGAGCGCAGATGGTTTTGCCGGTGGCTTCGAAGGCGATTCGGTTGCCGAGTCCGATGGCGCCGCGGCACCCGCGCTCGACGACCCGAGTGGGCAGGGAGGCTTTGGGCTCGAACCCGATTTGACCGCATTCGAACGATTCGTCGTCGACGCGGTCGATACGCTCAAAATCGAGTGGATCGATGTCTTCTTGAGGCAGCTCGTACTCATCGTGGGCTTTCTGGGCGGAATGCTCGCCACGAGACGACGAAAGCACATCACGATTGACGCTCTGACCAAAGTCATACCCAGGGCATCCCTGCCGTGGGTTGCGGCGTTTACGAGTCTGCTTTCGACCGTAATCTGTATCTTCCTGGCGGTCTCGGGCTGGGACCTGGTCAAGATCTCGCTCGAATATCCAAAAGAATTGATGTCCTGGGCCGAGGAATGGACGTTCCAGATGGCCTTTCCCATTGGATTCGGTCTCCTGGCTTTCCACTTTGCATTGCGAACGATGGTATCGGTCGGAGAAATCATCACCGGCGAAGATGCTGATGCGCTGATGGGAGGCGAAGCATGATACTCGCGATCGGACTGCTCCTTCTTCTTTGCGCACTTCTCGGCACACCGCTCTTCATCGTCCTCGCGGCGCTCGCCCTGGTGAACTTCTTCGATTCGGGGACCGGCATCGTGGTGCTCGCAGAAGAGCACTACAAACTCGCGACCAATCCTCACCTCATCACCATTCCGCTCTTCACCTTTGCCGGATTCGTGATGGCCTACAGCAAAGCCGGCGATCGACTCGTGCGAGCAAGCCAGGCGGTGCTGGGCTGGATGCCGGGTGGACTCGCCATCGTCGTGATTGCGACATGCGCCTTTTTCACGACGTTCACGGGAGCGTCTGGTGTCACGATTGTCGCGCTCGGCGGGCTTCTGCTGCCGATGATGACCTCGCAGAAATATCCCGAGAAATTCGGTCTGGGGCTGATCACGAGCAGCGGGTCGATCGGACTGCTTTTTCCACCATCGCTTCCGATCATTCTCTACGGCATCGTGGCCATGGTCAGTATCGACCAACTCTTCATCGCGGGCGTCTTTCCCGGGCTACTTCTGATGGGAGTTCTCGCCGTCTACTCGATCTTCATTGCCCGCCGACATGAGGTCGAGCGCACCGAATTCAACGCAAAAGAAGCGGTCACGGCAATCCGTGACGCGTTCTGGGAGTTGATGGTGCCCGTGGTCGTCCTCGTGAGTATCTACGGCGGCTTCGTGACGATCGCCGAGGCGTCGGCAATCGCTGCGCTCTACGTCGTCGTCGTCGAAGTTTTCATCACGAAAGACATCGCTATTTTCGACCGTGAAGACGATGACCGACCTGCCCTTGACGAAGTCATCCGCGAATCGATGGTCATGGTCGGAGCGATTCTCATTATCCTCGGAGTCGCTCTCGGGCTGACGAATTATCTGATTCAAGAGCAGGTGCCGATGATGATTCTGGAGTTCATCCAGGCACACGTCGAAAGCAAATTCACCTTCCTGCTCATGTTGACGATCTTCCTGCTGATCGTTGGCTGTCTGATGGATATCTTCAGCGCGATCGTCGTGGTTGTTCCACTGATTACGCCGATCGCTGCGGAATACGGGATTCATCCTGTCCACCTTGGAATCATCTTTCTGGCGAACCTCGAGATCGGCTACATCACGCCGCCTGTGGGCATGAACCTATTCATCTCGAGTCTCGCCTTTGATAAGCCGGTGGTCGCGCTCTACCGCATGGCAGATCGGAAGAGCACACGTCTGAACTCCAGTCACAC
>CAYFTY010001061.1:0-1882 GCA_964346045.1 uncultured Bradymonadales bacterium
CGTGCCGCCCGACCATGTCGGCCCGGTGCTGGCGCTCTGTGAAGAACGACGCGGCACGCAGAAGGACATGCGCTACAGCGGCACCAAGCGGATGATCCTCAAATACGAATTGCCGATGAACGAAGTCGTCTTCGACTTTTTCGACCGACTCAAGTCGGTAAGTCGCGGCTACGCGAGTCTGGATTATGAACAGGTCGGCTACCGGGAGGGCGATCTGGTCAAGATGGACGTTCTGGTCAATGGAGACCCGGTCGATGCGCTCAGTGTGATCGTGCACAGGGACTTCGCATACCATCGAGGCCGGGCGCTGATTAAAACGCTCAAAAAAGTGATACCTCGGCAGATGTTCGAGATTCCGCTCCAGGCGGCGGTCGGCTCGAGAATCATCGCGCGTGAAACGATTCGCGCGTTCCGCAAGAATGTTACGGCCAAGTGTTATGGCGGTGACATCACTCGTAAACGGAAGCTTCTCAAGAAGCAGAAAGAAGGTAAAAAGCGGATGAAGCAAATAGGCTCGGTGGAGATTCCACAGGAAGCCTTCCTCGCCGTGTTGCGAGTCGACGACGACGAATAATGGACGGCCCTTGAGCTCGAGAGACGAAAAACGCGTACTGCGCGAAGCCAAAGACTTCGTGAAGACGAACGCACGACACGTCAAAAAGGCGCGCGACGTCAGCAGCGGCGCGCGCTCTCGCGTCGAAGACGAATTGAATGAGCTTCGACAGGCAATCGCCGACAAAGACGTCGACCGCATTAAATCGACGCGCGCGGCCATCGATAAACTTCTCGACGAACACTTCGATATTCAGGAAAAGAGCGCCTTTCGCGAATACGCTGAAAGTATTGGCCTCGCCGTGCTCTTTGCGCTCGTTTTGCGAGGATTCGTATTCGAAGCGTTCAAGATCCCGACGGGCAGCATGATCCCGACTCTCCTGGTCGGGGACCATATCTTCGTGAACAAATTCATCTACGGGATACGGATTCCATTTACGGAAACCTATCTGGCCGAGTTTGCCCGACCCGAGCGCGGCGAGGTGATCGTATTCACCTTTCCCCGCGAAGAAGCGCGCGCGCACATCGCTGACCAGCCCGTTCAGCTGCGCTCCTGTATCGATCCGGGAAGCCTGCAGGAAGAGAAAGACTTCATCAAACGGGTGGTCGCAGTAGGCGGCGACACACTGGAGATTCGCGACCATCTCGTCTACATCAATGGCGAGCCGCTGGCGCGCAAGCGTCTCAGCGAAGAGCCGACGAATCGATATATGAGCCCGATGGAGGTCCGCGAACGCGAGACCAACGACGGATTTACCTACACCGTCCAATTCCAGGCCGATCGCACAAGCGATGACGGTGATGTAGATCCTGGAAAAGGACATGGCGATTTTGGACCGGTGAAGATCGAAGAAAGACACGTATTCGTGATGGGAGACCACCGCGACCACTCTTCTGACAGTCGCTGTTGGGGTCAGGTTCCGGTCAACAACGTCAAGGGCAGAGCGATTTTCATCTGGTTCTCGATCGGAGACCGCGGTATCCGCTGGAATCGGCTCGGCCATTTCATCCACTGAGTCTGCGGGACACCGCGACTCGGAAACGACTACTCGAGGTGTTTGCCATGGATTTATTAGGACTCGACAGTCTCAGACGCGAGGACGTCCTCGCCTATCTCGACCTCGCCGAGAACTTCGTCGACGAGGAAGGAAGGGTTCGGACTCCGCCGAAATACCGCGATGCACTCGATGGTGAGACCGTCGCGCTGATGTTTTTCGAGCCCTCGACGCGTACGCGCTCGAGCTTCGAATTGGCTGCACAGCGACTCGGGGCCTATCCGCTCGTCATGATGTCGCAGTCTTCCAGCATCCGAAAGGGTGAGACCATTCTC
>CAYFTY010001062.1:0-1882 GCA_964346045.1 uncultured Bradymonadales bacterium
GAGAGAGACCTTCGCCTGCTCGACCCTGTCTCCGAACTGTCGTTTCTAGCGCTCGAGTGTCGCCGTCTCGGAGCACCCTGGGTGGGTGAGCGACTTTTTGAGACGTATCGTTCCAGAACCGGAGACGACTTTGCCGCTCCACTCGTCCCGTTTTACCAGAGCCACCACGCGCTGATTCGAGCGGCAATTTCGGTGTGGCACCTTGACGAAGACCCCGACGATCCCGACAAATGGCGCACCAAGGCCAGCCGTTATCTGCGCATCGCGCTGGATAGGTTCTGAACGTCATCCCTGGGTGAGTTCGACGATGCTACCGTTGGTGTGCAGACGTTGGATGGCGCGGGCGAGCAGCGGCGATGAGTCGACGACCTCGAAGCGGCGCTCGAGCAGCGTAGAGTCCAGGCGATCGGGAGGAATGGTATCGAGGATGACCACCTTCTCGAGCGGTGATCCGACGAGCGTATCGTTCGCCTCAGTCGAGAAGACTCCGTGCGTCGCGGCCGCGTACGCCCTGCGGGCTTTGCGTTGATGGCATGCCTCTGCGGCACGCACGAGGGTCGTGCCGCTGCTGATCAGGTCGTCGATGATCACCACGATGCGACCCTCCACCTCTCCGATGACCGATCCGCCGCGCACCTCGCCTTCGCTACGGTACTTCTCGATGAAGGCGGAGCCAACGGAGCGCTCGAGGCGCACCTCGAGCGCCTGCCGAAACGCCGCGGCCCGTTTGACGCCCCCGGCATCAGGAGACATCACGACCACCTCGTCCTGGTCGTCGACGAGCCCCGCAAAGACCTCGACGAAAGCGGGCGCAGCCGTCAGGTGCTCGGTGTGAACCCGAAACGCGTTCTGGTAGGCCGCCTTGTTGTGCACGTCGATGGTCACCATGCGATCGACCCCGACCGCCTCGAAAAGCTGGGCAACATATCGGTTGGTCACCGGGTCGCGCGGCTTGGTCTGGCGATCTTTTCGCGAATAACACAGATAGGGAGCGATCATGGTCAGGCGCCGCGCTCCCTGGTCGCCAAGCGCGCCCAGAAACGACAACACCCTGATGAGCTTGTCGTTGACCGTGAGTTCATCATCGCCATAGAGCGACTGGACCACGTAGACGTCTCGACCCCGCACCGATTCGAGCGGCCTTATCTTACGCTCGCCGTCTTCGAAGTCGCGCTCTTCGTGCGCCCGGGCTCGATACCCAGATGCCCGCAAATCCGCGCCGCCAGCTCCGCTCCACCTTGTAGCGAGAAGAGTGAAACCTGGTGATCGACGGAAAGCTCACTTTCGACTGCTGGCATCGGTATCTCCTGTTTGTGACCGTGTGGTCTCGTGATTCGTGTATAGGATCGGCATTGCAAATATCAACCAGTGCGGAGAGCAAGATGAGAACTTTCGAAGTCGAAGACGTCACCATCGAAGTCACCCACGGCGACATCGCCTCACAACCTGACGTAGATGCGGTCGTGAACGCGGCCAACGCCCGTCTTCAGATCGGTGGCGGAGTCGCCGGCGCCATCCATGGAGCTGCCGGTCCCGGGCTGGCCCGGGAGACCCAGAAATACGCGCCCATCGAGCCCGGTGAAGCGGTCATCTCCGGCGGCCACGAATTACCGAATGAGTACGTCATTCACTGTCTGGGGCCGCGGTGGGGCAAAGACAAGCCCGAAGCCGAGCTGCTGGCGAGTTGCTACGCGCAAGCGCTCGAGCTCGCCGAAGAGAATGACATCGCCTCGATCGCGTTTCCGGCCATCTCGACCGGCGCCTTCAGCTACCCTTTCGGAGAGGCCACCGACATCGCGCTGGATACCGTTCTGGGGAGGGTCGAATCGCTGAAGTCCGTCTCACGGATTCGCTTCGTTCTGTATTCGGAGGGCGATCGTAG
>CAYFTY010001063.1:0-1873 GCA_964346045.1 uncultured Bradymonadales bacterium
GACGGCTTTCCCATGGATTCGAGGCGAGTGTGCAGCGGCGGCTCGTCGGGTCCAACTGGATTCGGACTTTTGCATGGAGTCTTCGCGGAGTGCTCGTTCTTCTTGTTTTTTGGGCGTTTTAGCGCGTCCGACAGGCGAACGTTTACGATTGGCGCTGAATCCACGATAATTTGGGGGTCCACTTCAAGGGAGCCCAACGTGAGCAAGTTCAAGCTCAGCGACACGATGCAATTTTTGAGCGGCAAATTTAATGCCGTCACGGGCGGGGAAGTGGAGCTCGAGGTCGAGCTCGACACGACCGAAATCAGGGCCGGAGACGAGGTACGCGCTCACGCGCGCGTCAAGTCGCCGACCAAGTCCCGGACGATCGACTATTTATTGATCAGTCTGCAGGGAACCGTGCAGCGAGAAGGAAAGTGGAAGGACTATGTCCAGAGTGCCGAAGTGGCTCAGGACACTGCACTGCCTGCCGATCATGAATTCGTCGTTCCGATCGTCATCCTGATTCCTGCGGATGCCGTATTGACCGAAGATGGCGCCACCTGGTCGCTCTACGCGCGAGCATTTCTCGATAAAAAAGTCGATCCGCGCGCCGAGGTCGCGTTCAAGGTCGTGTCCGGCGACGGATGAGCGGTGAGTGAAGCGGCGTACGGCGAATCGTGGATTCGAGATGAGGTGGCATCGCGTCTGAAAGGTCTTCGTGACGATCCGACGCCGGTGCTTTCCTACGATCTCGACGGGGACGGAGAGCTGACCGAAGAAGAATGGGAGGTCGTACGCACGGTTGTGAGCGCCGAGGTCTGTAACGAAGCGCGTACCCGAAAGCGTCGAATGGGAATTCGCAGCCCTGACGATACCTCGGAGTTCCCGATCGTCGAGGAGGACGAATTCGAGCCTGCGGTCGACGATGGCGATATCACCGGAGAATTCTCATTCGATGATTTCGTAGAGATCGACCCCGAGGTTCGCGAAGAGATTGCGGGGCGCTACACCCTTTTGCGCAAACTCGGCCGAGGCGGGCAGGGCGACGCTTACCTGGCGCGCAATACCGAGAAGACCCGTTTTGTCGCGCTCAAAGAGCTCGCATTCGAGCGCATGGAGGCCTGGAAGGCGCTCGAGCTCTTTCGACGAGAGAGCCAGCTCCTCGAGAAATTAGACCACCGAGGGATTCCCGGTTTCGTCGAAACCTTCGACGTCGAGACGGATCGCGGGCCGAGGTTCTTTCTCGTACAGCAATATATCGAGGGGGATAATCTGCTCGTTCGAATGAAACGGGGAGAGGTCTTCGACGAGGCGCGTCTCGTCGATATCGCCACCTCGGTGCTACAGATCCTGGTCTTCCTGCAGGCGTTCTCTCCGCCGATCATTCATCGCGACGTCAAGCCTGCGAATATCATCGAAAGACCTACAGGCGAGCTGGTCCTGGTGGATTTCGGTGCGGTGATGGAGGTTGTCGCGCCCGAGGTCGGCGGCTCGACGGTCGTGGGCACCACGGGATACATGCCGCCTGAGCAACTAATGGGGCGTGCCCATCCGTCCAGCGATCTTTTCGGACTCGGGGCCACGCTCGTCCATTTATCGACCCGGTGTCATCCGACACAACTGGAAGTCGAGCGAATGCGGCTTTGCTGGCGCTCGCAGGCCAATGTTTCCGAGGTACTTGCGGATTTCATCGACAGGCTGATCGAGCCGGCGGTCGAGGACCGCTATCCAGCTGCAGCGGAAGCTCTCCGAGACCTGAACGAAATCCTCGATGGGGTCGCCAATGATGAAAAGTACCTGGTCCCTGTACGCGCTCGTCGGCCTGCTGAGACCTTTGTTTCGCTCGAAAGAGGGGTCGAGGAGATCGTAGCAAAGTTCCCGGGTCCATCAT
>CAYFTY010001064.1:0-1871 GCA_964346045.1 uncultured Bradymonadales bacterium
GTGCGAGGTCGAGCCGAATGGGAACTCGAGACGGTCGCCTGGCTACCTCCCAAAAAGACCAAGAAAGCCGAAGAAGTCGGTGAAGAAGAGAGCACGCCAGCCGTTACCGACATCCCCTTTTCGAATCGCGAGCCCGAGGTAGGATTCCCCGCGGGGCGCAAACCCAAGACCTGGACGGGCAAAAAAGGCAAAGATGTCAAAGTCGTACTCGATGTCCGTTCGGCCGGAAAACCTGGTCAGGGCATCACCGTATGGCTTTCGGGCGACGCACTGAAGAGTGAGCTCGTCGAACCCACGACTGTGGCCGTCGGCGACCTCGAAGCAGAGTTCGAATCTGAGGATGGACGGTGGGTGGCTTCGCTCGATGTCGAGCTTCCGCCCGGAGTCATCTATCCGTGGCAGTCCAAGCCCAAAGACAAAGATGCAGCCGAGCAAGCTCTCAGCGATTCGCATCTCGAGGTCGAGCTGACCATGAAGGCCAACGACAAGGGAAGCGAACTACTTACCGTCGAAGTGTCGGCGCACGGTCAGGGCTCACCGATCAAATGGATGCGCCCCGTGACGATTAGCTGAGTCATTCGACCAATACGACGAGGGCGGTCGAATTGTCGCGCCCCATCCGCTCGAGGGCGCGACCGACGCAGGCCTCTGCGAGCGCTTGCGGGTCGTCGCCATGCATGTCGATGAGTTGGTGAAGCTCATCGTCGGTATACTCGCCGTGGGCGCCATCACTGGTAAGAATGAAGAGGTCGCCACGTTCGACTTCGATCCCTGCCTTTTCGACATCGACATCGAGCATCGTGCCAACCTCGGGATGAAAATCATCGATTCGGTCGGTCTCGACCTCGGTCGCCGTGCTCAAAAAGCGCGAAATCGTGCGTTGGCTGAGGTCATTTTCCAGCGCCTCTTCCTCGGTGAGCTCCCCCAACCTCACCAGAATATTTGCGAGGGTGTGGTCCTGCGTCAGCGGGATGATTTCGCCGTCGCGCACCAGGACGATCCTTGAATCACCGACATGGCACACGCCGATGCGATCGCCCGCAACGACCATGCCGCTGAAGGTCGTGCCGCCGCGGTTGTAGCGAGGCTCGAATTCTCCCTCGAGCGCCAGTCGCTGACCGACGACCTTGGCGATAGAACGCGCGAAATCGATGGGACGGTCTATCAGCGGCTCTGCTCCGTAATAGGCCCACCCGCGAGCAAAGGACTCACAGGCGGTCTCGACGGCGAGCCGGCTGGCGTGTTCGCCATCCTGGATGCCTCCGATTCCGTCCGCCACGCAGAAAAAACCCATGCTCACTTTGCGCGAGCCACAGATACCCTGGAAAAGGATGTGGCCGCACGAGTCCTGATTATTCTTGCGAAAGAGGTAATTGCCGACGGTCGACGCAGCGCCGACCTGAAAGCCGAAGGGGCGGTCGAGTTCGATGCGAAGCTGCTCGAGACCATCAAAGAGATCGTCCGCGTCGCTATAGGCAAGATCGCCGTAGGGAGACACACAACCTGCAAGGATCTGCGGGAGCCCTGGAAAGATGATCGGCGTGCCCTCCATGGCGGTCCGATCCTGCAGGATCGCAGCCATTTCATGCCCACCGGGATAATCGTCCTCGACGAAATTCTCGTAGGCCAGTTCTCCAACGAAACGCATATCCCGCCACGCCGCTTCTACCGGAGGCTTGGACGACACGAATAGTCTCGACATCCCGACGAGATAGAGCTGGGCTGTAACGAGGTCGACCCAGAGTTCGTCGCGCTTCACCCCTTGAAGCCAGCCATTGGCTCGATGCAATTCGAGAAGCGCGAGGGCAAATTCCTGAAGTCCGAGTACCGCGGTCGGTGAAGGCAGTGCACGCCAGGTACTGGACTCGAAC
>CAYFTY010001065.1:0-1869 GCA_964346045.1 uncultured Bradymonadales bacterium
CGAGATCTACGCCCCTTCCCCACACGCCGCTCTTCCGATCTACTCTGACGGAGATGATGCGCCGGACTCGTCGGATAACTGTCCTTTGACCTCCAATTCGGGCTTTGTCGATAGTGATCTCGATGGGTTTGGAGACGCCTGCGACAACTGCCCGCTGCTCGGCAATGTCGAACAACTCGACCAGGATGGCGACGGGATCGGTGATCTCTGCGACCCGACGCCGGGGTGCACCTCGAGTTTCTACTGCCCCGATGGACTCGCATGCGTCTCGAATGTCTGCGTGGTGCCCGACACCGACATGGACGGCGTCGACGATTTGAACGACAACTGCCCCAACGATGCTAATTCGGGCCAGGCGGACATGGATCAGGATGGTTATGGGGATGTCTGCGACAATTGCCCCTCGACCTTCAACGATATGCAGACTGATACCGATGGCGATGGCACGGGGGACGATTGCGAAGTGCCCTGTCAGATGACAGCCGAATGTGCCGTCGACGAACTCTGCATCGGTGGAGATTGTGACTTCGTCGATGTGGATGGAGACGGAGAAGGTGATCCGGTCGATAATTGTGTCAGTACTCCAAATCCGACACAGATGGACGCGGATGGAGATCTGGTGGGCGATGCCTGCGACAACTGCATCAACGATGCGAATGCGATGCAGGAGGATACGGATTCAGATGGAATCGGCAACGTGTGCGAGACGCTCTGCACGACCGATGCAGATTGTCCTTTCGATCAATTCTGCTCGGGTGGCGACTGCGATCCCGGAAACGACACGGATCTAGACGGGATTATTGATGCCCGAGACAACTGCGTGTTTACGCCGAATGCGGGGCAAGGCGACATGGATGGGGATGGCGTTGGCGACGTGTGTGATAATTGCCCGAATACGTCCAATCCAGCCCAAACAGACACGGATTCAGATGGCGTCGGGGATGCTTGCGAGCCCTGACTCAGGCAGCAAGCGTGAGCGAACGGGCCCACTCATCGGCGCAGACGGCGTGAAAAATTTGGGTCTCTTCGCTGCAGCCCGGGTCAAAAAGCGCGATTGCTTCTCCGGCCTCGGCTGAGCCTTCGAGGGCCAGCAAGACGAGTGCCTTTTCGCGCTGAGCGGGCCACCGCGGACTGGGATCTTCGAGAAGCCCGAGCATCTCCTCGAATGAAAAGGTCTCGAGCCGATCTTCGAGTGAGCGTGCAAACCAGCGGAAGCGCTCGCGCTGCTGCATCATCTTGAGCGCCCGCGGATCCATCGTAAATGAAGGTATCGTCGTCATAGCTTCCTCTACTCGTTTGGATGCGGCCATGCCGCTTCCGGTGCAAAGAGCGTCCAATACTGCAACCACAGGTTGGACACGATCTCTTCCCTCAATATTCAACGACGACGTCGCCCATGATTTCCTTCACGGGCGCCCTTTCGTCGATCGGCTCGATCTCGAGTTCTGGCTCGTACTGAGTGGGCGCGATTTTGCCCATCAGGCGTCGGATCGGTGGTTTCGTTTCGAGGTCGAGCTCCTCGCGTAGCTCGTGTTCTGGCTCGATTTCTTCGAGGACTGGCTCGACCACGATCTCGGACTCATGCGGGTCTTCGAATTCCACGGCAATTTCGCCCATGATCTGGGGTTCGTCGGGACCGAAAAGCTGCGAGAAGAACTCCATGAAATGGGACTCCTGCTCGAGGATCAGATCGATCGGGCGAACTTCGCTCGAATCCGTGACGCACGGTTCCTCTGCAATCTCGCAGCCCGCCAGCATCGGGACCATCGCTGCTGCAGCGAGGAGTCGTTTGAGACCGGCGAGTTGCCGGGCGGACGCGGCGGTCTTTCGAAATAAGACCTCTTCACTGCGGGCGTCGTATTTGTAGAC
>CAYFTY010001066.1:0-1863 GCA_964346045.1 uncultured Bradymonadales bacterium
AGGCGGAAAGAGACAACTCGACAAGAGAACTCGAGGTGAGCATTTGGGGCATCATCATCGATATGGGCCGCCAGCTCATGAGTCTCATCCTGAGCCTTCGCTGCCGTCGAGTGACCGAGCAGGATATCGAGGCTCGAAATCTGTCCGCAGACCAAGTGCGCTTGCGCAATGACGCCGACTACCGGATCACGCAGATGACGACCTTCGGCCCCGTCGAGTTCTTCTCCTTCGCTTATCGTGATTTGAGCAGCGAAGCGATGAGCGTGACGAGAACTCCGGCTCGAGGTCAGGTCTTTCCTCTGCACAAGCATTGCCGAAGCACTGAATTGTGCCTCGAATGGGAGATCAAGCTGGGCCAGGAGATGCCCTTCCGTCGAGCACAGCAGGCCTTGTCACTGTTCACCCACGGTGCGGTTTCGCTGGAGGACACCACTATCGAACGACACATGCTGAACGTCAGTCGCCTGGTCGAGCGAAAGTGGCTGTACCAGAGCCCAGAGGTCATTCGCGAAACTCTGCTTCACCGAGCAACTCGAGATCTGAAGACGGGAAAGCCACTGCTTTACCTCTCGTCCGATGCTCATGCCATCCGTCGCTTCGTTGACGAGACTTGGGACGCCCGCTGGAAGATGGCCAATGGCCTACGACTGTGGTGCATGGATCGCAAGAGCGGCAGGATCATTCATTTGGGAGGCGAATACACTTGGGGCGATTGTCATCGTGTTGGGGAAATTGTCGATTGGTTGATCGAGACAGGAATCGTTCCCGCTGACGGTGATTTCGGCGATGGTGTGGTGGCTCAAATCGTCGTGCCGGCCGACGGGATGCCCTGGTTCGAGGACCACATCATCAAAAAGTTTGCTGAGGAGGCCGTTGCTCTGCTGGACCCTCATCACGTCTTCGAGCACTTGAAGGACTACGCTGATGAGCGATATGGCAAGAAGTCGCCGGAGGCCCAGAAGTTTCTCCGGAAGGCTCTCCGCCTGTTGCTCGGCCCTCGTCGAGAGAAGAAGAGAACCCCGCGGAAAACGAGACGCAAAGCTCAACAGAGTTCGGATGCTCAACAGAGTTCGGATACTCAACAGAGTTCGGATACTCAACTCACTGATAGCCCATCCGTTCTCACATCCTGGAAAGCCTGTGAGTTGGCTCCGAATCCAGCGGACGTCCGCGTTGATCAGCTCATGTCCGACGACGATGTTCCCAAGGATGCCCTGAACACTCACCATAATCTCATCGACTACTTCACCAATAATGCCTATCGGATGAACTACCCACTCTACCGTTCACGAGGGTATCAGCTCGGCTCGGGCGCCATGGAATCACTTCATCGAAGCGGAAGCCAAGTTCGTCTTAAGCTCCCGGGTTTCAAGGCGCTCGAGGAGACATCGCAAGCCATCTTCAATCTTCGAATGCTCGACCTCGGTGGGCGGTGGGATGAGTTCTGGCAACAGGTCGATTTCTACGACCAGCTCGTCGATGTCTTCAGCACCAAACCCGACGACACTGAGCACGCTCAGCAGAAGGCCGCGTGACCGGGGGATGGATCACACTGCTCGTCGAGATCATTCCCCTTGACGAGCAGCTCCAGCGGGAGTTCTACGCCGAGATGTGCCGCGTCGAGCGGTGGAGCGTCAGGACCCTTCGGGCCAAGATCCAGGGCATGCTCTTCGAGCGCACCGCCATCTCGCGTAAGCCCGAGGAGCTGGTCGAGAAGGAGTTGGCCGAGCTGCGAGACACCGACCAGCTCACCCCGGACCTCGTCTTCCGTGATCCCTACCTCCTCGACTTTCTCGGGCTTGAGGACACCTTCAGCGAGAAGGACCTCGAGGCCGCCATCCTCGCCGCCGTCGGGAAACCGCC
>CAYFTY010001067.1:0-1855 GCA_964346045.1 uncultured Bradymonadales bacterium
CATGTCCTGAGTCTTGCCCGCAATATTATAGTCGATCTTATTGACGAATCGCTGGGCGTCTTCGGCTCGTACCTTATTTGCGGCCACCGCTTCGGTAAGCTCACCGAGTACTTTCTGCAGGTGCGCGAAGCCACGCCCACGGTTGCCCATTCCGAGTCCGGCAATGATCTCGTTGGCCCCCTGGTCCCAACGTCCGCGTCGAATGCGTTGTTCTCCAAGGAGCACTCTGAGATGACCATCTCGAGGTGCTTCCTCGATCGCCATCAAGAGCCAGTCTTCGGCGTCCTTACGACGCCCGGTTTCGCCGAGGGCCTCGGCATAAAGCCCAAGCGATACCGCAGACTGATTGACGTCGAGGAGTGTCTCAGCAACGTCGAGAGCCTCTGCGTTGCGCCCCTGTAGCAAATAAACCCTACCGAGTCCTGCCAGGCCGGTTTCGGCATCGCGATCGAGGAGCTCTTCAAAAAGGCGTTCGGCCTTTTCGTATTCACCCCGATTCAACGCCGCCCATGCTTCGTCACGCATCGCCATCGAGTACCCTTCTGATTGGAGTCCATCCCACTATAGATCGAAGACCCAACCTTGCGAAGACGAGAAGGCCGGTCGGTTTACGCGTGATGAATCAGTGGAGCTGAAGCGGCAGTCGAATCTCGACGGTCGTCCCTACGCCGACCTCGCTTTCGATCTCGATTTCGCCTCCGTGCTGCTCGACGATCTGCTTGCTGATGTAGAGCCCCAGCCCCATGGAGCCCGAGTGATGCCCCGGCCTGCCCTGGTAGAAACGGTCGAAAAGATGCTTTAAATCCTCTTCTGGAATCCCATCACCATGGTCTTCCACTCGAATGACTGCCCATGCGCCCGACGCGTGTGCCTGGATTCGAACCCCGGCCCCGGCCTTCGAATGCTTTACTGCATTGTCGATGACGTTCGTGATGAGCTGATCAATGCGCCCCGGATCCACGTGAGCCACCAGATCGGAATCCGTATCGAAATCATATAGGACCGTGACATCTTTAGGGTGGGTCGCCCATGTGTCGACGACACGTTCGATCAGCCCAGGCAGCCCGACGCGCTTTTTCTGCAGAAACATCCGGCCGGTCTCGATACGGGTCATATCGAGAAGATCATCGATGAGCCGGGCAAGACGGGTCACCTGCTCTTCGGACCGCCGGACCAGATCTTCGTCGACCGCTCCCGAACGAGCTTGTCTGCGGATCATCTGAAGAAAACCTGTAAGCGGGGTGAGAGGGCTACGAAGCTCGTGGCTTGCGACCGAAAGGAACTCATCTTTGCGCCGCTCCTGCTCGCTCCGCTCCGTGATATCCTGAAGTGTACCGAGATACGATGCGACCTGACCGTCGGGTGATGGAATCGGCACCACCGAGACCTGGACGACTTTCTGGCGTTGTCCGAAATCGAGAACGACCTCTTGCTCGACGATGCTCTTTCCGCTTCGCGCTGCTCGGAAAAACGGCCACTCGGCACGGGACATCGGCCGCCCGTCTTCGTCTTTCATGCGATAGGGTCGGCGGTCTGTGTTCAGATTATTGAGCTCGACCTCTAGCACGTCCCGCGCAGCTCGATTCGTGAGCAGGATTTGCCCGTTCGCGCTGAAGAGAAGGACCCCGTCCGGTATGCGATGAACCAGGGTTTCGAGGCGAGCGCGTTCGGCGGCGTTCTGTTCGAAGAGCCGCACATTTTGAATCGACGTGGCGATGTACGAACCAAGCGCCGATAAAAACGTTGAGTCGAAGCGTTCGAAACTACCCGCCGGGTCACCATGCTCTGAGCCGGGACGATCGAAGAGTCGCACCGACTGCAACGCACCGAGATGGAGTGTACCAATCGTCGTGCC
>CAYFTY010001068.1:0-1851 GCA_964346045.1 uncultured Bradymonadales bacterium
ATCGAGACGATTGTCACCGAGAACGAAAAAGAAGCGATCATCCTCGAGAACACGTTGATCAAAGCGCATAAGCCGCGATTCAACGTCCAGCTCAAAGACGATAAGAACTTCCTCTCGCTTCGCATCGACGAGAGCCACGAATGGCCACGAGTCGAGGTCACCAGGAAGCAGAAAAAAGACAAAGCGACCTATTTTGGGCCCTATCATTCGGCGGGCGCGATCCGTAAGACGTTGAACCTGCTCAATAAATATTTCCAGCTCAGAACCTGCCCCGATTCCGTGCTGAACAATCGCAGTCGACCGTGTCTGCAATACCAGATCAAACGCTGCCCGGGACCATGCGTCTTTGACATCGACAAGGCCGAGTACAATCAGCATGTGCAGGATGCGATCATGTTCCTCGAGGGCAAGGGCGACGTCCTCGTCGATAAGCTCAAAAAGAAGATGTACGAGGCGAGCGACGAGATGGAATTCGAACTCGCCGCGCACTATCGCGACCAGATTCGGTCGATCGAGCGAGCGCTGCAGCGCCAGCAGGCGGTCTCGACCGAACGCATCGATCGCGACGTTTTCGGCTTTTACCGCGAGGCCGACAAACTCACCATCCAGGTGATGTTCATTCGAAAAGGAAAACTCGAAGGTGCGCGCTCCTTTAGCTTCGACGACCAAGAATTCCCCGAAGAAGAAGTCCTCTCGAGCTTTCTGAATCTCTACTACAACACCGGCAATTTCGTGCCCAAAGAGGTGCTCTTGCCCCTCGATCTCGAAGAGAGTGAGATCGAAGCCTTCGAAGAGGTACTGGGCGAGATGAAAAACGAGCGAGTCTACGTGCTGGTGCCCAAGCGCGGCTCGAAAAAGGCGCTGATCGAGACGGCCATGACCAACGCCGAGACGAATTTCGAACAAGAGCACGACGAAGAAAAGCGTCGGCAAGACCTACTCGAGACGCTGCAGCGACGGCTGCACCTCGACAACTACCCGCAGCGCATCGAATGTTTCGATATTTCGAACCTGCAGGGAAAGCAGATCGTCGCATCGATGATCGTTTTCGAAGATGCTGTGCCGAATAAGAGCGAGTACCGAAAATACAAGATGCGTGACGTCACGGCGCAGGACGATTTCGGCAGCATGCGCGAGGTGCTTCGGCGTCGGTTCGAAAAGGTCGCGTCGGGCGAATCCGACCCGCCAAGCCTCGTCGTCATCGACGGCGGTAAAGGGCAACTCGCCCAGGCCGTGACCGTGCTAGAGGACCTCGGCATCCACGACGTCGACGTGGTGTCGCTGGCCAAGGCGCGGGTCGATAAGGTTGGCTATCAAGACCCCGAGGTGACACGCTCACCCGAACGAGTTTTTCTGCCCAATCGAGTCAACCCGGTCATCCTCAAAAATAACAGCCCCGAGCTCTACCTGATGGAGCGCGTGCGCGACGAGGCCCACCGTTTTGCGATCACGTTTCACAAGGAGCTGCGACGCAAAGAAACACTGCGTTCGTCGCTCGACGACATCCCTGGCGTGGGCAAGAAGACCAAGCGCGATCTACTGAGGCATTTCGGCAGCCTCAAAAAGATCAAGCGCGCATCACTCGACGAACTCGAGGGCGTCGACGGCATCGGGCCCAGGACGGCCGAGACGATCCACCAGTTCTTTCATCCATGAACGAGCTGCTCACTCGTCGCGAGGCGTCACGGGCTCGGAGCCTACAGTGAACGAAATCTCTTGATTGTTCCCCTTCTGAATCGGACTCAGAATCGGAGGCCGTTCGTAATCCGAGGCCGTTCGGAATCCGAGTCCAATTCAGAAGCGGAACAAGCGGAAAAAGTGGAGGGCAATGAAAGAGGGGGCTCGGACGAA
>CAYFTY010001069.1:0-1850 GCA_964346045.1 uncultured Bradymonadales bacterium
GGGATCGCGCGTCTCGACGGTGCGCTGCACACCGACGGCGATGAGGTCTCCCTCTTCAAGGTCTTCAATCAATTTGATGGTCTTGGTGCGACCGACCGTGACGCTGACCACGGTTCCAGGGAAAAGCACCATATTTCGAAGCGGAACGAGGGGGAGCGTTTGCAGCTCATTCTTGGTCTCGTTGCTCATGAAATCTCTCCTATCTTGTTTTGGATGTCCGAGACATCACGGTCCGAATACTGACCGATGAATGAAACCTAAACTCGTTCACCGTTCAGTCAAGGATAGGATGAGAGTTCATCGAAGATGGATTCAAAGAGTGCTCGAAAAGGCTTTCTGCCTGACCATCTGGCTCTGGAAGGCCCGGGATGGACGGTCACGCAAGCGCACCGAGGGTGAGATCGTAGTGGCGCAACGGCTCGTGCAGGCCGCCGAGGAAATAATCCCATTCTTCTCCCGGCGGACCGGCGACCAATGAGAACTCGCCGCCCCCGGCTCCGGAGGGCTTGGCATGAAAGCCAAAGCGGTTGACCTGCTCGCGCAGTTCCTCATGGGCTTTCGTGACGATCGGGATATCGGCCGCCTCGCCCAGATCGCCCGCAAGTTCATCGGCGCGCGCGAAGGCTCGAAGAAACGAAGAACCATCATCTTTGCGCGCGGCATAGATGGCCTCTCGTGCGCTCTCTCCAATCGCCTCGAAAATCGATCTCAGATCAGGCCCCATCGCCGCTCGTACCCGACGCATCATCGATACGGTTTTGGTCGACGCTCCCGTCCAGACGGGTTCGATACGGATCTTTTGAGGAAGCGCGAGCGCTCGAATTTTCTCGTCGCCATTCATGAATTCTTCGTCGAGGTGCTCGCGGGGCATCCTGTATTCGAGAATGCCTCCGAAGGTCGATGCGGCAATATCGCCGCCGCTGCCCTTTCCGCCCTGAAATCTGCGGTGGACCGAATAGGCGGCATCGAAGACCTCACGAGGCGAGTAGTCGGGACGAAGAGCCCGTACAAGAGCGACGGTCGAAGCCGCCGAAGAGCCGAGCCCCAGCTTGCCTGCCGGACCACGGAGAGCACTGACATCGACTTCGAGCTCGTCGATGGTCCCGGTAGTGAGGTGTGCATCATCCGTGTCGACATCGGCGAGGAATTTCGCGACGAGTTCGGGCAACCGGCGCTCGGTCTCGGCACCGACGACCTCGTAGGTTCCATCACTGCGACGCACCTGCACGTAACGATCGACTGCCGCGACGACGGCAGGCCCTCCGTAGAGCACAGCGTACTCCCCCATCAAAAAGAGTTTGCCGGGAACATCGAGGATCATGTCTCGTCTCCGATCACCCGCGCGCCATGACCCGGACGTGCGACGATCGTACCGTGTACGCCCGGCATGCCCTCGAGATCCTGTCTGACCTCATCTGCTTCGGCGGGCGTACAGAAGACCTTGACGTGCGGCCCCGCATCGATCGTGAAAAAGACCTCTCGCCCCTGCGCCCGCCAGTGACGGACGGCTTTGATGACCTCGACGGTCGTGCCATTCCAGTAGAGCACACCGGGCTCGGCTGCCATGGCGCTTGCGTGCATCTGCAGGCAACTCGCCTCTGCGACATCCGAGAGTTTCTCGAAATCGCGCGACATGATGGCGTCTTTGGCTTCTTCCATGGCTTCGGCGACGGTATCCACCCACGCTGAATAATAGGGAGAAGTATTCATCGTCTGGTTCATACCATCGGTCGAACTCACGTCTTTTGGGCCCACCCGCGTAAGCGCGATCACGCACCGCAGATCCCAGTATTCGGGGCCGGCAATGCAGTAGGCGTGACAGTCCATCCCGTCCTCGCGCTTACGCGGGT
>CAYFTY010001070.1:0-1850 GCA_964346045.1 uncultured Bradymonadales bacterium
GTGATACGGCATTTCAGCGCAATCGGATGCAGCTCGCCGAAGAACTCGTCCGCGAGGGCCAGTACGAAGAAGCTGGCAAGCTCTACGCAGGCCTCGCCGAAGAAACCGGCGATGCGCTCTATCACTTCGATCGTGCACGCCTGATGGCTCGCCTCGGCAAAGAGGAAGAGGCGAGTGAGGCCTTTCAAAAATTCGTAGATTCGGCTCCGGAAGCCGAACGCGTCGATCGCAACATGACCGTCGCCCGTCGCGCCGAGCGGCTCGGTGCGTTGACCCTGGCCGTCGAGTTCTATGACCGGGCGATCAAGGCCATGCCCGACGAGCCTTCGATGCAGCGAGCTGGGACGCATCTCAGGCTCGCCGCACTCCTTCTTTCTGCGCGGGCGACCGACCAGGGCAAAGCCCATCTGCGCTCGTATATCGCAGACCGTAGGGCCCTGCAGGGTGAGCCGGTATCGGCGGGCATTTATCTGCAGGCCGCCCAGACGGCCAGTCGCAATCGTGCTCCTGAAATTGCGATCGAATTGCTCGAAGAGGCGATCGTGGTGGCGACCCCGCACTGGCGCGCCACGCGTAAACTCGCCGAGCTCTATGCGAGACGGGCTCGGTCGAATGACGTCGAGCGAGTGTTGAAGAAATACGTCGAACGCTCGAATTCGGCTGTGTCGGCGCAAGTTGCAGTGGGTCGGTGGGCTGCCGGCCGTCGAAATTTCGAGCTGGCGCGTTTCTTTCTCGAATCTGCAGTGGAGGCTGACGAATCATCACCCTCGATCTGGCTTGAGCTCGCCAGGGTCTACTCGGCGCTCGGGCGCATGGATGAGGTGCGTCGTGCTCTGACGACCTACGTGAAAAAAGTCGACGACGAGCGGCGCGCACTCCTTGATGTCGCGAGTATTTACCGGGGGCAGCGCATGTATGACGAGGCCGAGGATGCGCTGCAGCGCCTCTTCAAAAAAGACGCCTCGGACCTGAACGTCGCCCGACAGCTCGAGACACTCTATCAGGAGTGGGGAAAGCCCAAGAAGATCCACGATGTCTATGACCGTTGGCTCGATGCCGGGGGCAATCAGGCCGCCGACTACATGCTGGTCGGAGAGAGATTTCAGCGGCAGAACGAATGGGATGATGCGCTTCCTTATTTCCGGCAGGCGGCCAAACGCGGTGAAAACGATGCGTGGTTGCAGATCGCGGATATTTACAAGCGTCAGCGAAAGACCCGCGACATGGCTGAGGCGCTGACCAAATACCTCGACGGCGCAGAGAGTCGAGAGGCTGCGCTGAATGCCGCGTGGCAGCGCTACAAGACGACCGCATGGCGACACGAGGCGATTCCGATTCTCGAGGAGTTGATCGAGATCGACGGTCGTAACGTCTTGCACTACGAGGAATTGAGCCGGCTCTATTTCGAGCAGAGACGCGACATTGAAGCGTTCGAATTGTGGAAGCGTTTCATCGAGCTATCCCGCAATCCGCTGCGCTCGCTAGAACAGATGGCAGATCGCTTTCAGCGACAGGGTCATAACGACTGGATGCTCGCGTTTTTGCACCAGATTCTCGAGAAACACTCGGACCCTGACCCCCGCATATACAAATTGCTGGGCGACGCCTATCACCCCGGTCGCAAGCGGTCGATCGGTAGAAATAAGCGTCAGACGAACGCGATTTTCTCAGATGAGGATAAGGCGCGTCGCTACTACATGATGTATCTCGAAGAGGGCGAGCCTACCCGTCGAGAGCTACAAGCATTCGCGCAAGAAATGAGGGGGAGCAAGGTCTACGACGTCTCGGCCAAGGCCTACGAGAAGCTCGACCTGAGTTCTCCGATTCACACGCACCAGCTACTTAACTAC
>CAYFTY010001071.1:0-1850 GCA_964346045.1 uncultured Bradymonadales bacterium
ATCATCAGGCCGAGCGCGAAGATCGCGGCGAGGCAAAAGCGTAGTCCACGATGCAGGACCATACGGGGGGCGGATTTCATGTCGGCGTCCTTTGCGACGGAATCACTCATTCATCAGCGTTTGTAGTGCTCGACGTGCTTCATCGAAACCTTCGGGGGGCGTGGTGGCATCATCGACGATGGCCAGCGCCTGTGTGTAGAGCGTGCGTGCGCTCTCAGTATCGTTCAGCTTTTCTGCGTGCAATCGTGCGCTTTCGACCAGAACTTTGAAGCGCTCATTGGCGTCGAGTAGCAGGTCGGCATAGCGTTCGAGATCGCGCGCGAGGTCCTCATGTTGGTTTAGCTTGCGATCGAGGTCAATGCGTCTTTCGAGCGCCTCGGCGTGTTCGGGCCAGAGTCGATAGACGAGGCCCCAGAGATGGTGCGCTTGATGGGCGTCGTCGAGTTCGAGTTCGGTGACGTGCGCGATGTCGGCGATGATCTGGCTCGCCGGAACTCTCAGCGGTGTGGCGACCGCTTCGGGATCGAGTTCGAGGAGTTCGTCGGCGTCTGCGCCTGGTTTTCCGAGGAGCATGCCGAACTCATGCACGAGCGAGCCCACGTAACCGTCCCAGTCGCCGAGCGCGGCCTGCGCCTCTTTGATTCGATTCAGCGCACCGCTGTCTCCCGGAGCCGCCTCGAGCACACTGCGCAGGTGCTGGATCGCCTGTTTTGGGCGATTGAGTTTGGTTAATAAGAGCTCGGCAAGTTCGCGTTCGACTTCCACGCTGTCGAGCCCTCCCGAAGACACGGAGAGTACGGTTCGCAGGTGCTCGGCGGCTGCCTTCCAGTCTTCGGACTCCGAGGCGACGTCGGCCAGGAGTCGATGTGCGGCCTCATGCCGCGCATCGCGGGCAAGTACCCGATCGAGCCATTTTTCGACTGCCTCTCGGTCACCGCGGGCCTCCCAGACGAGCTGTGCAAGGAGCAGGCGATAGACGGTATCCATTTCTTCGGATTCGGCGCTTTCGAGTCGGTCTTTCAGAAGTTGAATCCTGCCCTCGACCTCGCCACTATCTTCGTAGATGGATTCGAGGGCATTCAGAATGCCTGGTTGGGCCCCCGCGCCGCTCGGATCGTTCTGCCGGACCCACTCGAGGTGAGCTCGCGCCCGCTGGGGATCCTCGAGTTCGTAGTAGGCGAGTTCGCCGGCTTCACGGGTGTATGCGGCGCGGCGTTTGGGGTCGAGCTGGATCGTGTTTTCGCCATGAGCGTCGAGCAGAGCTTCGAGCGCCTCGAGCCTCTCTTCGTCCGAATCTGCGTCCTCGAGCGCTCTTGCGAGCTCTCTGAGCAGACCCTCATCTTTTCCTTCATCGGAGGGCAGGGCGTCGAGCTTCTGAGTCGGCGCTCCTTCGTCAAACTCGCCGTCCCGTTTCAGAACCTTACCGAGGCTGGTGCCAGGCTGGACTTCATCGAGCCTCGGTACGCTCGCGTCGGTTTTGACGGCCTCCTCAAAGCGTCGTCGAAATTCCTGAATTTTAGAGTCGCGTTCTTCTTCGTCTCGATTGCGCGGGGCCGGCGACGGATCTTCGGGACGTCGAGGTGGTTCGGGCAAAGAGGGATGAGGGATGGGACCCGGATCCTCGAGGAGCTCGTCGAGCCGTCGGTCGACATCTTCGAGGTCTGCGGCCGTCTCGGCTCGTATCTGCTGTGCGCGTCGTGCGGCCTCGCGCGCGCTCGCCTCGTCGCCCCGGGCTGTCGCGAGCTCGGCCTTTCGCAGGAGTGCCTCGCGCTGCGCCGCCGGCGAGGGTGCAACCTCGGCAACGCGTCCCAACATGCGTTCGAGAAGGACTCCGCTTCGAGCGTCTCCCT
>CAYFTY010001072.1:0-1840 GCA_964346045.1 uncultured Bradymonadales bacterium
ACGAGCGTGAGCGCGAGCCCTTTCGGCTTTTTACCTACATCCTTCAGGCAAGACGGCTCGACCTTGAGCATCATCGGATAGATCATCAGCCAGATGAGCGCCGCGACGACGAAGTTCACCTTGCCGAACTCCAACTGAGACACCTGCTCGAAGACGCCCGGAACAGCCAGCCCGAGCCCGACACCCGCGGCGATCGCGAGCGCCACCCAAAGAGACAAAAATCGTTCGAAAATTCCCATTGTTGCTTCCTGAAAGTTCAGTTTAAGTAATCGTGTGCGACCCCAGATCGCAGCATCCTCAACTGCCGCCGGCCCGCAACATATCTGCAAATGCATCGGGCAAGGGAGACTCTTCGACACCACGAGCGGCCGCCTCGACGTCGTAGCTCACGCGGATGAAGCGTGGGTCGATCGCGGGGCGTCCATCCGCCCCTGCCTCGCCGACCTCGAGCAACACCCAGCACGCCCGCGGGTCTCCGTCTTTGGGTTTGCCTACCGAGCCGGTGTTCACGGCATGAACCTCACGCACCCCGTCGTCGGTCTCGTCTTTGAGCACGCGATGGTACGGCTTGTGGGTGTGGCCGAAAGCCATCACGTCGGCCTCGGCGCTCTTCATGATGCGCAGCAAGCTGCCCTCGCGCCGGTCTTCAAAGAGATACTCGTTGATCTTGCGTGGGCTACCATGCACGAGAAGGATCGAGTAGTCGGCGTCGGAGCCCACCTGAAGGCGAATGTGCCGCGGCAGGTTGCGCAACCACCGCCGATGATCCTCGTGGATCACCTCGTTCGTGAAGGCGATCGACTCGCTGCCTCTCTCGCGGTCTTCGTCGGTCTGGTAGGCGCATCCGCAATCGTCGGAGCCGAGCCCCACGCCTTCGTCGTAGTTGCCGGCGATCGTGGCGATTGCGCGACGTCGAACGATCTCGACGACTTCGTTGGGCCACGGAGCATATCCGACGAGATCGCCAAGACAGAAAATCTGGTCTGGGCGATGGGCGTCGATGCTCGCCAGCACCGCTTCGAGGGCGGGCAGGTTGGCGTGAATGTCACTGAATAGAGCAATCCTCATGAGGCTTCTCCAATGGCCCGGGTTTCAGAAGGGTCGGAGCCGCGCGCGAGCCGTCGCAGCTCGTCTTTTCCGGTCGGCTCGTCGGCCGACCACGGAACCAGGTAAACACGGTCCGAGTGGTCTCGAGAGACCGTCTCGATCTGCGCCTTTTCTTCTTCGGCTCGCGCCCGCAACAATGGGTCGGTCACCTCGGTCGCCGCGAGGCTGCGGTTGATGACCCAGGCGTACGGTTCGATCTCGGCGCGCCGAAGATCCTGCTGCAGGTGAGCGGCTTCTTCGACCGGTGTCGTCTCGGCAAGGGTAACCACCACGACGCGGGTGTGCTCCGGATCTCGAAGCTTCATAAGCGGCGTCCCGACCTTGACGCTATCGCCAGCCTGACGGGTCATCTCGCGGTGGTACGAGCCCGCTGTGTCCAGCAAAAGCAGGGTGTGACCCGTCGGTGCCGTGTCCATCACGACGATCTCGCGCTTCGCCGAGAAGACGATACGCGAGAACGCGTGGAATACCGCGACTTCTTCGGTGCAGGGCGAGCGCAGGTCTTCTTCGAGCAGCTCGAGGCCGTCGGCGTCCAGGTCGTCTTTCGAGCGTTCGAGAATCTTCTTACGGTAGTTCTCGGTCTCTGCAGCAGGGTCGATCCTGCTGACGCGAAGATTGGGCACCTCTTCGGCGAGCGTCCCCTCGAGGTGTGCAGCCGGGTCGGTGGTGGTCAGGTGACCCGGCAGCCCGCGAGCCGCGAGTTCGACGGCGAAAGCCGCCGCCATGGTGGTCT
>CAYFTY010001073.1:0-1838 GCA_964346045.1 uncultured Bradymonadales bacterium
GGTCTGAGTGAATTCGTCGATATTCGCGCGCGTGCCCGGACCGGCCGATCGGCTCGAAATCGAAGCGACGATCTCGGCATAGGCGACCGCAGCGACCTGACTCACCGCCCAGACGATGGGAATCGTCGCCTGACCGCCGCAGGTCACCATGTTGATATTGGATGCATCCTCGTGCTCGGCGAGGTTCGCCACGGGCACAACATAAGGACCAACGGCTGCTGGCGTGAGATCGATTGCGCGCTTTTCATGTTCGGCGAGGATTCGGGCATGCTGAAGATGGGCAGCAGCGCTCGTTGCGTCGAAGACGATCTCGACCGCGTCCCAGCACGAACTCTGCATCAGGCCTTCGATCCCTTCGTGGGTCGTCGCGACGCCGAATTCAAGGGCACGAGCAAGCCCCTCGGAATCAGGGTCGATTCCGACCAGCATGTCGAGCTCGAGCGCATCCGAGCGCTCGAGCATTTTGATCATCAAATCGGTGCCGATATTGCCCGAGCCAAGAATTGCTACGTGGGCCTTTGACATCTCAATCCTCAGGCAGTTTACCGAGTTGTTTTTTGAGTTCGTCGATATTGGCCTCGGCCTGACTCAAAAGCGAATTCAGGAAGCCCGCAAACGACTCCGAGAGTTCGACGAGTGCTTCGATACGAGGCTTCATGTATTCGATCTTCTCGCGCGTCAGCTCGCCGGCCGGCTCGGTTGTTTCCAGGTCGCCGAGCGCATCGTCGAGCTCGCGCTTACTCGACTCGATGAGGTGATACTCCCGCTCACGCATCACGCGGGTAATCATGTGCCAGACATCGGTGTTCGCCGTGTAGTAATCCTTGCGATCGCCTTGCACCCAAACCTTGACGATGACATCCCAATGTTGAAGCTCTTTGATCGACATGCTCACGAGCCCCGCGCTCATGTCGAGCAGGCGCTGGATATCCGGCGAGCTCAGGGGAGCGGGAGTCAGATAGAGCAGGGCCCAGATACGGCCGTGGTGCTTGCTGAAGCCCCAGAATTTGATGAAGTCACCGATGGTTTCGATGACTCTCAGTTCCGGCGCTGTGAGGGATTCGCGGCTCATAATGGTCTCAATCGAAGTCTGGAAGTGGGTATACCACGCACCCAACGAGGTTTGAAATGACACGACTCGTCATTGTCGGAGCCGGATACACAGGAAAATACCTCGCCCGTCAGGCCATCGAGAAAGGCTGGGAAGTCATAGGCACGACTCGCTCGGCCGAGACCGCAGCCGAGTTGCAGGACATGGGCGCCACGCCGCTGATGCTCGATGCCAGTGAAGACGGAATCGAGGGACTCGATGCAACACTGATCTCAGGGGCCAAAGTCGTCTACAGCGTGCCGACCCTCTTTCGCAGCGTTCCGCCCGGGGACGCGCACCTCGATTACCCCCGGCTGGTCCTCGAAGCCTGCGAAAACGCCGGAGCCGCACAATTCATCTATCTTTCATCGACTTCCGTCTACGGAGACCACGGTGGGTCCGAAGTCGACGAAGATAGCGAGCGCCGCCCCGACACTCCTTTTGGCATCATGCGTCGCGATATCGAGGATCTAACGATGGAGTGGGATGGTGACGTCGAGACGCAGGTCGTGCGAATCGCAGGCATTTACGGGCCCGGCAGGGCACTACCCGACTACGTGGCGAGCGGGCGCTACACCCTGGTAAATCCGGATAAAGAAACCAACCGCATTCACCAAAAAGACCTCGTGGCGATCATTATGGCCGTTCTCGAACAGGAGCCGGCATCGGGTGGCGCCTACGTGGCCGCCGATGGAAACCCGGTGCGGGTTGGGGACCTCATCGACTACCTGGTCGAACGCGGGATGGA
>CAYFTY010001074.1:0-1836 GCA_964346045.1 uncultured Bradymonadales bacterium
GTTGGACACGGCCCATACCGTGGCGAGCATGCCGGGCAAGACGAGAGCCAGGGTCAATGCGAATACCGCCGCGGTCGTCTCAAAACGAGCTTCGCGACATGCTGCGAGCGCAGGTCGAATCATTGGACACCCCGCAACTTGGTTGGCTCGTCTTCGACGAGCGTCGGGAGTTCCACGCCTTCGAGCACCCCCTCTTCGAGTCGATATCGCCGACCCTTCCGAGCGTTCTCGGTGAATTCGCGACCAAAGAGCACGATCGCAACGCCGCCGAGGTGCCGCTCTTTGAGCAGCTCTAGCACCGGCTTGTGCAATCGTGGTTCGAGTTGGTCGAGGGCGGCATCCACGAGAATCGCATCGACTCGACCCAGCGTGGCTCGGACCACACCGACAGCGATGCGTTCCTGCCGGCTGAGGTCACGTATGAGGGAATTTCGCAGATGCCCCAACTCGGCCTTCTCCAGCGCTGACTCGGCTGTCTCGAGCGCGACCGAAGCCTGCGAGCGCACCACGAAAGGCAGCACCAGATTTTCGATCACGGTTCGCTCTTCGAGCAGGAGTGGCATTTCACCACAACTGGCAAGCTGTCGCCTCAACTCGGCGACGTCGCCAGCGACCGCCCGTTCGAGATTGCGGCCGCATACGACCAGGCGCCCATGGGGCGGTCGAGCACGCAGACTCATGGCCGAAAAAAGCATCGTCTTTCCCGCACCCGCGGGGCCGACGATCTCGTTCCACGAGCCTCGTTCCACCTCGATGCAGACATGATCCAATAATATGCGGCGATCGTTTTCGAGAGAAATCTCGAAACACGAGATGACTGGCGCGTCCTTGCGCATCACGAAACCCTGGTCGATGACTCACTGACGCTTCCATGGTCAGAATGAGTCGGGTGATGTTCACTTCAGCCGAGAGCTTCCTCGACCATGGCCACGAGAGATAGGTCCTCGCGTGGCTCTTCACAACCGTTATATGCCGATGCTCCCGTCGCAGGCCATTCGAGCGTCCGAGGCTGCTGCCGTTTGCGAGCGTCGGATTCCATCTTACTCGATAGCTCGGCAGCCGAGACCATCATCGTCGGAGCATCCGCTTCAGCGACACTCGACTCACCGGCCTGCGCTGCCTCATGCGCAGCGGCATCTTCTTTGAGCTTTTTTTGAATCTCGGCAAGATCGACAGCCTCACCCATCTCTTCTTCGATCGCGAACGCGTCGGGGTTCTGCTCCATCTCCATGGCCGAAGCCGGAACACGATCTTGACCAGGTTCGAATTCTTCGGGCTCGGGTAGATCCGGCTGCGCGTCCCCGTCGAGAGGCTCGAGGCCCACCATCTCGTCGTATTGACCTGCATGCAGCTTCTTGTAGAAATTCTTGTGGGCCGCCTGCATCATCTGCCGGATTTTGGCGATGAGAGCGTCTCCCTCCATGCCATCGATCTGCTTTGCGTAGTCGATGATCGCGGTGTCGAGAATCGCCCCCGCGTGGAAGATCTGCGTTTCGATCTGCGAGGCGTCTAGCCCTCGGTCTTCGGTCTGGATGTGGAATGTCTTATCCCGATACTCCACATCGTTATTGAATCCGATCTGCATGCAAACTCCCGGCGACTCGGACGACCGCGCAATGGCATGGATTGACTTTGACACTCCAGAAATAGCACATCCGATCCGCCCGTAAAAGGCCCGTCAGATCATGCCCGGCATAATTCGAGTCGGTGAAAACGTTGTGACCACAGGCAACTCGCACTAAGGTACACGACGACTTCTCGAGCACCGGCCCCATGCGCTCTTTTCTCTGCATTCTATGCCTCGTTTGCACAACCGCGGGCACCGCCCACGCGAGC
>CAYFTY010001075.1:0-1833 GCA_964346045.1 uncultured Bradymonadales bacterium
CGGCGGGTCTTCGAACTCGAGCAATCAAGCCCGTTGATTGCCCGGCACTACGGACACCTCATGCTCGAAAAGAAAAACTGGGACGCTGCACTCGAAGCCGGTGAACGATGGATCGACGTCGCACCTTTCGATGGTCGTTCGCACCAATTGGTCGCTCAGGCCTATCTGGGAAAGAAAGACGAAGCCGGCGCCCGGAAGGCATGGGAACTCTGGGCGCGTGTGCGCCCGAACGATGCACGGGACGTCTGGATCACGGCGATCGAGTCAGCTCGGGATGCCGGCATGCCGAAATTCGCCCAGAGTCTCACCGAAAACGCACGCAAAGCCGGCGCCTCTCGCCGCAGCATCCGGCGCGCTCTCGGCCAAGAGTAGCGATAGAGATTTTCAAGTCGCAGCGAAGACATGAATGAGTGCGGTCGGTGGAGGATCGCATGATCGCTGCTCTCCGCACATCGTGGGCACTTTTCTCGGGATCGACTCACCCGTCGCGACCCGGTCGGGTCATTCGATGTATCGCCCTCCCAATCTCGATCTCGAATACGCCCGAGGTCTATCACGATTTGTACGAAGAGGCTGACTGACGAAAGGCCAGAGCTCGCTCGGCGGCCAATTCTCGAGTCTCGGAGCGCGCCACCACATGGCCCATCTTACGGTGAGGTCGATTGGGCGCCTTGCCATAGAGGACCAGGTCCACAATGCCGGGGGCTTCCAATCCTGCGGCTATCTCGAGCCTGTCTTCGCACCAGAGATCACTGAGCAGGTTCGCCATGCACCACTTTCCCCCGAGTAGGGCCGGCGGCTCGGGAGGCAAATCGAGAAGAACGCGAGCCAGTGCATCGAACTGACTCAATGAACAGGCGTTACGTGAGATATGCCCCGAGTTATGAGGTCGGGGTGCGAATTCATTGATGTAGATCCAGTAGCCTTCAATGCCTTCTGCAGACTCGCGACCGGGCGCACGGGTCACGAAGAATTCCGTGGTCAACATGCCGTGCAGGTCCATGGCTTCGGCCGCCGCATGCGCAAGCCCTTTCATCGCGCGTTCCACCGCCGAGGGCAGGGCGCTCGGCAGATGGGTGGTGTCCAAAATATGGTTTCGATGGACGTTCTCGAAGACCGGGAATTCGACACTTCCGTTCGGTCCACGAGCGAGGATTACACTCGCCTCGGCGAAGAGGTCCAATTCCTCTTCGAGGACGATTCCAAAGGTGTCGATCGCCTTGCCAAGCTCGTCGATAGCGGCCAGATAATCTTGCCTGCTCTCGAGTTTGAACTGGCCACGCCCATCATATCCGCCGACCGCGGTCTTCAGCACCAGTGGGAATTCGAGGTCGTCTGCCAGAGCACGTGCGGCTTCGAGAGACTCGACCTTTCTGAACCAGGCACGTGGAAAGTCATGGCTGGCGAGAAATTCTTTTTCGTCGATGCGGCGGCGTGCAAGTCGGATCACGTCGAGAGATGGCACCATCGACTCGGCAAAGGGTTCGAGGGCGTCGACGTCGACATGTTCGACCTCGATCGTGACGACATCACATGCATCAAAAAAGGCTTCGAGCACCGCGTGGTCACTCCACGAAGCGACCTTGGTATGTGGCACTCGGTCGCTCGCGAGCGAGCGTTTATTGGCGAGTATCCTCGGTGTCCCACCATATTTGAAGATGGACTCCGAGAGCATCCAACCCAGTTGTCCGCCGCCGAGGATTCCGACTGTCTTGCTCATTCTTTGCTCCATCTCTTCTGTACGATCTCGTTTCCTTCGAGTGCCAACGCGGCGCGATTCTTTCGAAATTCGACGAGGGCGTCGTGCAGCTCTGGGTCGTTTGCGGCAAGCAT
>CAYFTY010001076.1:0-1825 GCA_964346045.1 uncultured Bradymonadales bacterium
GGTCTGGCGATGGGCTGTCCCGGTTTCGGAGACGAAGTGGGTGCACTCGAAGAGGCACCCGAACGTCCGACCTGGGACGAACACGTCCAGCCGCTCATGGATCGCTACTGCAACGAATGCCATGGCGTACCGGCCCAACAAGGCTCGCCAGGATTCTTCCGGCTCGATCAATGCGATAATGCAGACGTTCTCGGCGCTCAGTCGCAATCGTTGCGCAGCGCCCTCCGCACCTTCACGACCAAAGACATGCCCCCGTCGAGCTACGCGCCGCAGCCCACTGAGGTCGAGCGTGAAGTGCTCCAGAACTGGCACGACACCGGCGCTCCATGCGTGGGTGAGGGCATGCTTCCCGACGAAAATCCAGACGCTGGAATGTAGGGAATCTGGCGTTGCCTGCGCCCCTGGGTTAGGCTGGCGTCGCCCGATCGAAAGGAGAGGAGATGACATCCGGACGCGCGCGAGTTCTCGCCGGATTCCTTGCAGTCTCATTGGGAGCATTCTTCGTTGCAACGCAGCCCGTCGAGGCGCTGCCTCAGTACGCGGTGAGCGCTTCGAGTACCTGTGACACCTGCCACATCGAACCGATGGGCTGGTACAATCCCGACATGTCCGAACGGCGGTGTACGCTCGACTGTGTAGCCTGCCACGTCAGTCCTGCCGGCGGCGGAATGCGCACCTCAGACGGCCTCTACTACGGCCGCGAAGTACTACCGATATACGGCGAGCGACCCAGCGAACATGGAAACCCCGAGCGATATCTCCCCGAGGGATATCCCAAACGAGGCGTCTACAAGCTGGGTGAAGGCTTTTCGGGATGGTGGCCCGGGCCCTATGACCACACGACGATCCAGGACCGCTACGGCGATATCGATCCCAAGCCCAAATGGCGCGTCGGCGGCGACTTTCGCGCGATGTTTCTGACCCAGAGCGAAAACGAAGACAGCCCGTTCGTCTTCCCGATGCAGGCCGATCTCTACGCGATGAACGAGTCGGCCAACGACCTGATTTTCTACGTGAACGTCGGCCTTCAGGGACAAAAGGACGTCGATAATTTCGAAAATGTCGAAACGCGCGATTACTTCACGATCCGCGAGATCTTTCTGAAATATCGCCTCCCCTACAACAGCTACGTGCGATTCGGGCGCATCATGCCGCGCTACGGCTGGCGCGTCGATGACCACACGGCCTTCATCCGCGAAGACCTCGGCTACGACCAGTTCTTCAGCGCGTTCGGAATCGACGCAGGCATCAACCCGAATTATCTCTATGCCGATGCCTCTCTCTATTACCAGGGCCTCGACCGCTGGCCTGGGGAGCGCCTCGAGCGTGGAATCGGCACCACGGTCAACGCGGGCTTCCGCGACCTCGGCTGGCAGGTCGGAGCAAGCTTTGGCTACCTCGATCGCTTCGATGGATTCGACCAGATCAATGGCGGTGTGCAATGGGCAATCAATCTCAACCCACTGGTCTATCTGGGCGAGTTCGATGTTCGTCGACTGCTGGCTCCGTCGGATGCTTTCGATAGCATCAACGGACTCATCGCCTATCACGAGCTGAACTATCAAATCACGCGCGGTGTATACGGCAAATTCAAATACGACTGGGCCGATCCCAATATCGAACGCGCAGACGATCACAAACATCGAGCGCAGGTGGCGATGGACATCCACCCCTATACCTACATCGACCTCGAGGTCGCCTATCGGCTGAACTGGACGCCACGGGTCGATTTCACCGATATTGCATCGAGCGAATTCTTCATCATCGCGCACGTCTGGTTTTGAGTCTTCATGTCCAAACCCATCACCATCGCAGTCGACGCCAT
>CAYFTY010001077.1:0-1818 GCA_964346045.1 uncultured Bradymonadales bacterium
GGCCATGTCCTGCTGCACCAGCCAGAGCGCTTCGCGGATGAACCCGAGGCTCGCAAAGCGCATGGCGAATTGGTCACGCGTATGCCACCGCAGAGGGCCCTCGAGTTCATCATCCGAGAGCGTCAAGGCGAGGTGCATCAAGGTCTCGCTGGTCTGCCCACGATAGACGCCCACCGCGCCCCAGACGACGGCCGCGAGCGGAACCAGGTCCTTTGCCTCGATATCATCCACGGGACCAAGATCCACACCATTTTCGGGAGGTGCGGCGACCATCCCCGGGCCGATCGCCGGGCCGATCCCGCTGTAATTGACGATCAGGTGCGGCGTCCCATCGCGATCGACGACCGAACCGGCGACCACAATCTGAGAGCGTCCCTCGTAGGGCACCTGGTCGTCGATACGATGAAAGTCGATCCGCGTGGCGTCGAACGATTGATCGAGCGAGACGACCTGGGTCTTTGCGACCGGCATGCTCGCGAGGAAAGCCCGCAACGCATCCTCGACAGCCTTCTGCGCCTCGGGCGAGCCCTCGATCGCAGCCACCTGAATCACAGCCTCATGCGGAGGCTTGGCGTAGGTATGCTCGAGAAATACGGCAGTATCTCCGGCGACGGGCGCGCGCCTCGTCGGAAGGAGCGAGCTCCCCTTCCACAGACGACAATGCGCACCGTTGTCATCGATCTTGTCCACCAGGCAGATACTCAAAATACGGCGGGCGAGCTGCAGATCGATCGCGGTCGCCTTTTCGGGCGGGGCCAGAATGCCGTAGAGATCACCGACTTTGACTCCGAGGTCCTGGCCGAGCCCAATCACCACGGCATTTTCGTCTTTGGGAGCGCTCTGAATACGCCCGATCCCCTTGCCCAGATCTTCGTTCAGCGACTCCTCCCAGGTGACCTCGAGCTCTTCGACCGAGGCATCCGGAAATTGATATTGGAGCGTGACGAGCGCGACATCATCGAAGGTCTGCAGCACGCGGCCGGCAACGAGAGGCGGGCGTGGTAGGTCGTTGAGCGGCCAGTCGCCTCCGTAGCGCCCTACGAACGACGACCCGACGGTGATGTCCGAAGGAAACCCACCGACCAGCCAGTAATAGCCATCGCTTCCTTCGCGCAGCATCGTAACCGGCGCCGATTTGTCGAGATCGGCCGGGGGCTCGGAAGGCAACGCCGAGACCTGCGGCCAGAGCGCATCACGCGACTCGGGCGCGCTCGCGCATGCCGAGATCGTCCCCACGACGAGCAGAAGTGCAACGACGAGGTAATGCGGCAAAACCTTCTCAATGTGCATGGATTCTCCGTATCCAGACGAGGGCGCACTATAAGATTGATGCGCCCGGGCGGCAATCCGGCTCGTTTTTGACCGAGGAATCCCGCGCTTGCCCGAGAAACCGTGTTCGACTATGCCTGCATTCCATGGGCCAACATCATCCCGATGCAGGGCCGATACCGCGAGACACGAGGAAGTATCATGTCCGACTACAAACCAGCCGACATCGAGCCCAAATGGCAACAGTTCTGGGCCGAGAACAAGACGTTCCGCGCTGAAGACATCAGCGAAAAGCCCAAGTTCTACGTGCTCGACATGTTCCCCTACCCCTCGGGTTCGGGACTCCACGTCGGACACGTCGAGGGCTACACGGCCACCGATATCGTGGCGCGCTTCAAGAAGTCGCGCGGCTACAACGTGCTACACCCCATGGGCTGGGATGCTTTCGGACTGCCGGCCGAACAATACGCGATCAAGACCGGCACACATCCTGCCGAAACCACCGCCAGGAATATCGCGACATTCAGAGGGCAGCTCGAGCGACTCGGC
>CAYFTY010001078.1:0-1818 GCA_964346045.1 uncultured Bradymonadales bacterium
GATCACGTATGCTCAGAAGACAACGTATTACGGAAGCTCCGTGCTTCAGACGCACAGCGAGGAAGACTCGCCGGCCATCATTATGGACCTTGTCTTCAACACCTTTGATCCTGCAGCGGACCCGCAACAGGGTCACAGGGCAACGGGTGTCAATACCGGTCTGTATGACGGTTCGGGGCATTGGTTCCGCTTCGATGAGGTGGACATGGATTACAACCCGGGTACGCCGAGCCTGTTCGGCAATCACAACAGCAACGCCGACCTCTGGCATTTCGCCGAGGCCACATTCGCACCGTAAGGACGTCCGTTGTGGACGCCTTTCCCTTTCGACACCTGTGTCACGCACCGGTCATTATGTTATGAGTAAATGCCTTCACCCTTTGCCGGCCTGCCTGTCTCTGTTTGTGCTGGCCTTCGCCTCAGCACCGGTGTTCTCCATCGACATCCGCACTACGGACGACGGCGGGTACACGATCGACGCCGAACAGTACGACGCCCGCATCGATTCGCTCGGCAACATCGCGTCGCTCGAAATCGACGGGGTGGAGTACCTGGGCACACAAAAGGGCAAGGTCGGAGCGGCGTTTCCTGCGGAGGGTGGTGCGGAGAAAGTGAACCTGCATGGCCACACCGTTGCGGCGAGCCGTGGCCCGGTCCGCGTGGAGTACAGCTTCGATGAAGACGGCATCGATGTGCTGACGCAAGGCGCGATGCTGCGGTGGTACCTGAGCGACAACATTAACGCCGGCGTCACCAAGCACGGGCGAGCGTTGGCCGAGAGGAACGGCAAGCCGATCAAGTCGGGGGACGTAGTCAAGCTCATGGCCGGCGACACAGCGATCGGCCTGAGCGATGGCTTCCATGTCGCGTGGCGGCAAATGCTACCCAGCTACACCACGCGCGGCGGGGACAAAACCAAAGTTTACGAGTATCGCATCACCATTGGCCTGGACGCCAGCCTCGCAGAACTCATCACGAACTTCACGGTTTCGAACGACGCTTTCAACCGCTTCGAAATTCCCAACTGGTCCTCGCCCGACAAGCCGGAGCTGACGCTGTCCGCGCAGAACATCGCCGATGAAAGCGTCGATGCCACACTGACGTGGGAAGCTCGCGATCACTATCTTGAGGGCGACGTGGTGGCCCGCGGCGACGAGCAGATCACCCTGCCGGCCGAGGACACCTGGGCCACGACGCTGACTTTATCCCCCAAGGCCAGCGGTCTGATCTACTTTACCGCCGAGATGAAGCACGAAGGCAAGACCCTAGCCCTTACAAGCGACATCTTTCTCTACAACACGGACCAGTTCACGCCGCCGCTGACTCGGCCCGATGACTTCGAGAACTTCTGGAAGCAGAAGCTCGAATCCATACGCTCCGTACCATTCGATGCGGAGTTGAAACGCCGCGAAGAGTGGAGCACGCAACAGTCTGAGGTGCTTGAGTTGCAGATTCGCGACTACGATGGCCAGTTCGTCACGGCGTATCTGGTAAAGCCGACAGAGGGTGGTCCACACATCGCGAGTCTTCGAGGGTTCCTGCATCGGCAGGATCCTGACGTCATTATCGAATCGGTGCGTGATAATCCAGAACCCGGCGCACCACGGATGATGTTGATTATGCCGATGCCCGGGGACGCGACATATCGTCGCTGGAACGGGCGGGATGACAACAACATGCTGGACACCTACCTGCGTGGGATGAGGATGCTCGACTACCTGCGCAGCCGCGATGATGTTGAAAAGATTTTCCTGATGGGAGCAAGTCGTGGCGGGCCTCTGATGCTGTCGCTCGCGGCACTCGACCCGCCGGATATCG
>CAYFTY010001079.1:0-1814 GCA_964346045.1 uncultured Bradymonadales bacterium
CTCATCGCGCCATTGCCGTAGTGCGGTCGTATTCGTCGTCAGGATGAGAGTCTTGGTCTGCGTGACGTCCATCGCCCCGAGCCCCACGATCGTCTTTCCCGCGCCGCAGGGAAGCACGATCGTCCCGCTGCCGCCTCGGTCTGAACCACCTGCCCAGAAGGCCGAAACTGCCTCTTTTTGATAATCTCGCAGCGAGAACTCCGAGCCTTCGAGCGTCTCGTCTCGAAGTTTGATTTCCAGTGGCTCACCCGGCGTGTAACCGGCGAGGTCTTCGACGGGAAACCCAACTCGGATCAGGGCATGTTTGATGAAGCCCCGCTCGTCCTTTTTGATCCGAACACGTCCGTTGTCCGGAATTCCATCGAGGTGTGGCTCGACCCATTTGTGGCGGGTCACCTCCTCGAGGAGCATGTCGTCTTCGGTAATGATGAACAGCTCGTCGCCCTCGGCAATGAGCTTGAGTCGCCCGTAGCGCGACATGAAATCGTCGATGTCGACGAGGATATTCGACGGTAGCTGATATTTGCTCATGCCCTCGAGTGTCGCTTTGACCTCTTCGGGGCCGATTCCAAGCGAAGCGGCATTCCACAGCGATAGCGGCGAAATCCGATACGTGTGAATATGCTCGGGCGATTTGAGCAACTCGGCGAACTGGGAGAGCGCATCGCGCGCTTCCTCGAACTTCTCGTTGGCCGTCTCGAGAAGAATCGTCCGGTCGGACTGAACGATGAGCGGATTGTCGGGATTAAAAGACATCGGGACTCCCGAAAAAAGGGAAGAGCGTTGTTCCAGAAAACGGCCAGGGAATCAACTCCGGTCGATCCCCGGCCTGAACTCCAGACGGGCAACTAAACACCGCCAGTGCCCGTATCATTCCGCGAAATCGGGGTTTTCTGCCTTTTGAAACCTGAGGCTTGGCGAGAGACGCGGCGCGTGTAGACTTGTTGGCCAGGAGTATCCATGATCAATCCTCTTCGAAAGATCGACGTCAATCGCTTCGTTTTGCGCCATCCGATGGTGGACTCTGCCGCGTCAGGTACCCGGATTGCGCAAATCACGGATCCCCATGTGGGGCGGTGGGTAAAGCCGCGCCATATGTTGCAGATCATGGATTACGTGAACCGTCAGGAGCCGGACGTCGTTGCGCTCACCGGCGACTATGTAGGATACAGCAAGCTCGACCTCGAGCCCTGCATTCAGACCTTCGAGAAGCTCGAAGCGCCGACATTCGCCGTGCTGGGGAACCACGACCATTGGACCAGTACCGAAATGGCACATCAGGCATTCGAGTCCTCGGGCATTCCGCTGCTCAACAACGCTCACGTCGATCTTGCCGTGCGTTCGAACGGCCATATCGTCGTGGTCGGGGTCGACGACGAAGTCACAGACCACGCCGATCCCGAACGAGCGTTCAAAGGGGTCGATACCGACCGCTTTGCATTGACCTTGAACCATGTTCCATCCATCGCATGGGAATGCGCCGACCAGGGCGCCCATCTGATCCTGAGTGGCCATACCCATGGCTTTCAGTTCAATATCCCACGACTGACCCACGGCATTGCCGAGCGTTTCGGCACGGAACTCTTTGCCGGACCCTACCGACTCGACAATGCGATGCTCTACATCAGCCGCGGCCTCGGTTCGGCCTCATGGCCGGTACGTATTCGTGCCCGGCCAGAGCTCTCCTTCTTTGAGCTGGAGTCGGGCGATGAGCCCGAACTCGAATTTCTCTCGACCGAAATCTGGAGCGTCGAGCACCGCAAGAAATGAAAAAGCCACGCCGGGTTGGCGTGGCTTCGAGTTTGGATGAGAGA
>CAYFTY010001080.1:0-1813 GCA_964346045.1 uncultured Bradymonadales bacterium
GCATGAGTCCAGTCTCTATCTCTTAGGGACTCATACCTTGTCTCAGTCTTTTGGTCGAGAGATTGGGATCACAAGCGTTGTCGAAGCCCTCGACGAAGAGCAGGTACTCGAGCGCATCGAGTCCACGCCGATTCACGGGCTGGTCCCGCAGGGTCTCGGCACTCTCATAGCTCATGGCGACGAGCTCTTGATCGACGGCGCAAGCGTTGCTCAATGGCCACGAGTAGATCTGGTCGCGCAGATCTTCACCCCCGGCGACTCGCCCGGCCATACCGGCCGGTCCTACGTTCATGACCTCGGCTCGCTGCCACGTGTCCATCGCACTGACGAACGCGGATCGCTTGGCCTCGAGGTCGTCTCCTTCGAGCGCTTCGCCGAGTGCGACAAAGCCTGTTTCGGCGTCGACATAAGTCGTCTCGATGGTGTCCGCCGCCTGCGAGAGAACATCCTGACGCAGCTCGAGGCTACCAGGCCCCGTCTCGGTCGGTCCGGGCGTCGTCTCCTCCTTGTCGCACCCCATCGCAAGGAGTGCGACGAGGAGGGCACATGAAATTCGTAGAAGTTGCATTACCAGCCTCCCTCTCCGTTTTCGTCGCCCATATTAGCTTCGTCGAACTCATACGCGGTCTGCAGCAGATCCCGCGCTTCGAGCAGGTCTTCACGGTAAGCGTCGACCGCTTCTTGACCGTCCGCTTCCAGAACCGGTCGGTCACCCATGAGCGAATGCAGTTCTCCGAAATCCTCATCCGACAGTGGGCTCCGCGGATTGAATTGGAACCCGAGCGCAAATCCCTTCATCTCGGCCCAGTGCTTGGCGTGGTCGGTGAAGCTGTAATCGTCGGTGCCAAAGCCGTTCATGTCCTGAAGCGTGTCGTTGATGTAATGCACGACGGTCGCCGCGTAGGCCATCTCCCATCCCATGATCGCCGCATCGCGATAGGTCTTCAGCTCTTCGAGCTGATCCTCCGTAAGCTCCCCGCCCGCTTCGGTGATCAGGGCTCGACCATCGAGGAACCCGTTGTATGCCATCGAGGTGAAATCGGTCGCAGCATTTGCGGCACGGTCGCGCTTGCCTGCGTTGACAGAAGCGCCGAAGTTGTACTCCGAAAGCAGATCGATCGAGCCGTCACCGTTGGTGTCATGATAGCCGGATGCCCAGCCCTCGCGGCCGTCGGAGCCGGCGATTTCATCATCGGTATACTCCAGATAGTTTCGGGCAGCCCCAAAGTAGCCGAAGCCCTCATCCCACTGGTGCTCGAGCGCCGTGTAGGGATCTTCTCCGCCCTCGACGTTATCGGCGAGCAAGCCCTTTCCGTCGACGTCATCGTCGGTGTAGTCGTCTGCCGCCTGGTGGAACGCCACCGCACCGAGCAAAAACTTCTGAATGAGCTGGCTCAAGTCGAGACCCGACGCGGTCACGTAGACGGGAAGCGGATCGCCGTTGGGGTCGGTCGAGCCCATGTTGTTGGCACGCGCAATCGCTTCTTCTTCGAGCGTCTCGAAGAAGGCGACGACGAGCCCTTCAGGCGAATCGATCGAGCCTCCAAAGGCCGCAATGGAATCATCAGACCAGCCCGCAAATTCGCTGGTGAAGTCGACATGGTCGGTGACCGAGTCGTTGCCCGCGGTCTTTCCGACGAGGTCTTTGTCTGACGAGATATCGTTATAGGTCATCTGCACCGCAGCCGGGTCGGTCGAGAGCAAGATCGGCTCGTCGCCAGCGACGCTGCTATCAAAACGATAATAGAAATTGAGTGCCCCGACGACGTCGCCGTCGGCCGTCGGCACGAAAGTGCCCTCGTCGATATCATCG
>CAYFTY010001081.1:0-1812 GCA_964346045.1 uncultured Bradymonadales bacterium
AAAGAGCGAAGCTTGAAGAGGATCCTGCGGAGGAGACTCGGGATCAAAGAGCGCACAGATCGGGCGTTCCATGGGACAGCCGACCCCGAGCAGCGCATTGGGGAACGGAATCTCGTTACTCTGCGGCTCGAAGACGACGAATGCATCGGTGAATGTCGACCAACTCCAGAGCGCCACGAGCTCATCGGGGTTGACACCCGAGGCTGCCTCCACGGCAAGCGCCAGCGGACGCAGGCCCTGCCTCAACGATTCGATTTGCGAAGCCTGCTGATCGCTGAGCCTGCTGACGAGCGAGCGCCCTGATTCATCTGCTACCGGCGACCCCTGAACGGCAAGGGCGATCGGTGCCGGAGCGAGAACCGAGGCCCGGTCGTCGCTCGGCCCGAGGACCGGAACCTTGAGTGCGTCGGTCGCAAAGGCGACGTATTGCTGGTTCAGCGCCATCGGGCGGTCGGGTGAAACGAGAATTCGAGAGTTTTCGGCATCGAAGGTCAGGTCAGCCCCAATCTGCACCGGGCCGTCGGCATCCAGACGCCAGACCTGAACGGAACTCGAATCGAGCGTCCCAACATCGACCGGGCCGCTCAACGGAAGAGTAATCGGTGTCGAGGTGGGCCATCCATGGAGCTGGTCGAGATACGTGTCGAGTTCGGCCTGGGCACAACGCGTCGAAACACACGTGCCCCCCGAGCAGATCTGATTGAGTGCGCAATCGTCGTCCGAGCCGCATGAAGCCGCCCCCTCGGAGGCCCCACAATATTCGAGTGCGGCACGCGGAAAGGTTCCGTCGGCGTCGAGCGCGAGGGTATTCGGGAGCGGCAAGATGCCGAGCTCGCCGTCGAGAACTGTGAACGTATTCGCCGTAATGGTCCACCGAAACGCGACCGCGATATTCGAGCGAAGGAGCCCGTCGGATTCGGCCCCCTCGACGATCCTCGCAATTCCCAGGCGCAATCGTTCCAGCGCCGATGCTGTGGCATTGTCGAGAACACTCAGCGACGATTGGTCGTCCTCGGTGACGAGGGGCTCGCGAGAGAGCGCAAAGAACATCGCTGACGACTGCCCGACGGGCTCGTCCTCTGCCGTGACCCCGCGGGTGACGATAGCCGCGTACTCGCCGCCGGCACGCGGTGCTTCGTCGGGCGTAATTCGAACGACCCCCGCACAGAGGTCCGGATCGCAGACATCTCCGTTTTCGTTGGGCAACCACACAGAATTCGCTCCGACTCGCTCGGGCACACCGGTCTCATTGAAGCGATAGAGTCGAACCGTGTCTTCGGCCAGGGAGTCTTCGTCGATCACGCCCGAGAATGGCACTTCGATCAGGGTAGCCGGGCTCCAACCAGCGATCTGCGAGAGATATGCGTTGAACGCCCCCTCTGCGCCTTCGCCGCCCCGATCGGGTAGCCGGCCCTCATCATCGAGGGCTGCATCGTTGGGTAAGGGTATGACCTCGGCTGCGGGGTCAAAGATAGGCACGACCTCAGCCCCATCAGGAGGCGGGTCGCGGTCGATATCGGGTGCGCAGGCCGTAAATAACCAGACGGCCAGCACCGCGAGCGGAGTCACCCTCGAGGTGAACATGGTCTGCCTCTCGTGGAGAAGTACGCCCGGTGGGCGCGAAGTATCGATTCGGTTGAGGACGCGCGCATCATAATACAGATGCGCAGCCGTTCAAGACGCAAGCGATCGCCAGTCCGATGTCTCGGCGGCGTCATCGTAGAACTTGTCGGGATCGACGTTCGGTGCTAATAGATTCGGCACGTTCAGTTTCACAAGACTCACCTGATTTCGATTCCTCAACACGCAAAG
>CAYFTY010001082.1:0-1809 GCA_964346045.1 uncultured Bradymonadales bacterium
AGCGCTACGTCGCCTGGTACAGGCAAGGCTACTTGAGCAGCACCGGAACCTGCTTCGACATCGGCAACACGGTCTTATCGGCGCTCACCATGTTCGAAGAAACCGGCGATCCTTTCAGCGGCCCCACTGACGAGTACAGCGCCGGCAACGGCTCGATCATGCGGCTCGCCCCGGTGCCACTCTACTTCGCCGACACTCCCGAGCTGGCCATGGACAAGAGCGCTGAGAGCTCTCGCACCACCCACGGGGTGCGAGCTGCCGTCGACGCCTGCCGCTATTTTGGGGGTCTGCTCGTCGGCGCCGTCGAGGGCGTCTCCAAACAAGAGTTGCTCTCACCTCGCTACTCGCCGGCACCGGAGTATTTCGACTCCCACCCGCTCGTCGAGAAGATCGACACCGTCGCTGCGGGCTCGTTCAAAGAGCACGACCCGCCTCGAATCAGGGGTTCGGGCTACGTCGTAGAATCGTTGGAGGCAGCGCTCTGGGCCTTTCACAGAACCGATACGTTCGAAGAAGGTGCCCTGGCTGCGGTGAACCTCGGTAACGATGCCGATACGACAGGCGCCGTCTACGGTCAGCTCGCCGGGGCATTCTACGGGGCCGATTCTATCCCCGACGGTTGGCTCGAGAAACTCACGATGAGAGACGAGATCGAGAGGCTGAGCCAGAACCTGCTCGACGCGCGAGCAACAGACGTCCCATGAGCGCTCGAAGCTGCCGGGTTGGATGCCCCCCGCAGAGTCAGTGACACTGCCAGAACGCCGTGTCATCGCCGACCGGAAGCTCACCTTCGAACTCAGAGACATCTTCATCCCGCAGGACGACCACCTCGGAATCCGGGTTTCCTGGAGTCCACGCCTTGTTGTGATTCGGTGAGTTCACAAAGAGCGAGAGACCACGCACGTCGTCTTTGTACATCGAGCGGCATCCCGGCATCGTACTCAGGTCGATCGTCAGCATATGATGCATCGGCGTGTCGGCATCTTTCGAAGGCCAGCTCTCGGATGTCACGCCAAACGGACGCCCACCGATGCGATTCAACGTGCCTTCTGCAGGCCCTTCGTCGCTGCGTTCCATCACGTAGACAACGCATCGATCGGCGTCGGTGTTGGCCTCGAACCACGCATTCGAAAGGCGCTGAATTTTGTCGGCCTTGCCTTTATCGGCCGCGCTTTCACCGCCCGCTTCGTCGAGCATCCGTTGATATTCTTCCTCGCCATAAACGTTCTTGATAGCGTTATGAAATTCGGCAGAATCCGACGCCGCCAGCGCCGGTCCGATGAAAGGTTTACCACTCGATTTGCTCGAGATTCGCAACCGGCCACGCTGGCAGTGTAGAGTCCAAACTCGGCCCGTAATCCCTGCTGAAGATTGATTCGAGCACAGCCTGAGCCCACTCGTCTTCGTCAGCGAAATTTCCGACGAATTTCTTCAGATTTTCGGTCCCGTTTTCGTTCAGTACAAGCTCCACCAGCTCACCCTCTTCGACGTCGAGGACTTGCCAGGGGAGCGATTCCCAGACGTGGGTCTTCGCGAGCTCTGCAAGGGTCTCTTCGGGCAGGTCGCCCTCGAGCGTTCCGAAGCGCTTTTTGACGAGCTTCATACCCTTCTGAACGTCAGGATGAAATCCTGTGAGCCGTTCTTCCACGAGCTCGGCATCCGCCGCATACGCGCGCATTGCGAGGTCATCGAGATATTCTGGCCAGAATGAAACGAGACGCGGACTTTCGTAGGCAGGCTCCTCGTACCCACCGTAATCTTCATAGTCGTCGTATCCGTAGTCATCGTAGCCGTAGTCGTCGTATGCCT
>CAYFTY010001083.1:0-1809 GCA_964346045.1 uncultured Bradymonadales bacterium
GCACTGAGGCCAGAACAAGTACTCAGCGTCCCTGGCGCGAACCGCCTTCCCGTGCGAGGGCGAGGCCAGGTTTGCCTGGGTTCGAAGACCAGCGACTCGTGTCCGAGGTCGAGCACGAGCGACTTTCCGTCGGCTTTGACGTTGAAAACATGGGCCCTCGAGGCGACCTGCGTACCCTGATTCTCAAGCAGAGGTTTCGACGTCGCGGGAGTGCGGGTGTGGAGTCCTTCGACCTCATCGAATTCGATGACCTCGGGGCTGAAACCCCTCAAATCTTTTCCACTTCTTCCACTTCTTCCACTTCTGACGAGGATGCCAAACGGCAGACTTTCAGTCCGGCCGGGGGTGGCGCATAAAGGCAACGTCGCCCGGGCACTCGTCTACGTCGCGACCACCTACCCCACCCACCGGAGCGAGCATCATCCAGTTTATCGATCTGCAGCCTTAGACAAGGTTCGGTTGTTTCGACATTTGAGTCAGGAGAGCCAGCTACAAGCCCGATATCATTGGGCAAGAAAGTCTTTGGGTCTTCCAAGACGTCGCGCTGGCATAGATCTCGCAAAACCTACTGGCTGGTCGCTTTTGACCCGCACAGGAGGTACACATGTTTCACCGACCGCCACGTAAAGACCTCTCGGGCATCCTCGCCGAGGGTGAACTCGACTTCGAACTCTATTTTGCCACCGAAGTCCTGAAGATGGACTCGCTGCACTATGGATACTGGGACGATCCGCCCGAGTCGCTGCGTCTCGACCTCGACGTGATGAGCGAGGCTCAGGCGCGCTACACCGAACGCCTACTCGAATTTGTTTCGAGCGACGCCGAACGCATTCTGGACGTCGGAGCGGGCATCGGCGACAACGCTCGAGCGCTGGCAGCTCGTGGACATCGGGTGCATGCGATTTCGCCCGACCGCAACCACGCAGGCTATTTTCGAGATGCCGGCCCGCGCATCGAATTCGAGGCGTGCCGCTTCGAGGACTTCAGGTCACCTGAATGGTACGACCTGATTCTCTTCAGTGAGTCGCATAATTACATCAATCACCAGGTAGCGCTCGAGCAGTGTCGGCGCTACCTGCGGCCAAACGGCGAGGTGCTCGTATCCGGGATGTTTCGCATGCCCGACCGAGGTCCATTTCCAGCCGGGTACGAGATCGAGAACCACCCCTACCTCGAGCTCGCCCGAGACTTCGGTTTCGTTGTCGATGAGCTCCTCGACATCACGCCGCACGTCAAGCCTACGATGGCGATGATCCACGGAGCCTATCAGGAACATCTTGCCCCACTCATCGACGTACTCGGCAAGTACCTGAAGACCATCGCGCCCCTCAAGGCGCGGCTGCTCGAGCTCGCGATTGCTCCGCAGCTCGATAAATTCGAGCAGGTTCGCAATTACTACGTCGAGCGGTGCGACCCCGAGTACATGGAATCGCATATTCGATATCTGATCGTACGGATGAGTCGCGAGAACTCCTGACCGGATCGCTGCCGACGGTTGGCGAAAAGACGACGGCGTCAGGGACAGGCGCCGCCCGAGTCACGCCAGGCGGCGAATGCAGCCACAAAATCATCGTGTGCAACGGGAGGCCTCGTGCGGTCGCCACCGGGGTCCCATCCCCAGAGAACGAGTGGGTCTTCGGCGGCATGATGGTGCAGGTCGGCAAGCGTTTTGAAGCCGTTGTCTTCGGGCCGTTTGAGCTGCTCGCAGAGCTCTCGCAGCGAGCGGTCCTCGAAGATCATGGGCATGTCTTCGGGCGGAAGTTTCCAGTGCGGCGCACCGGGTGGGCCGCCTTTGACGCCGATCGCTTC
>CAYFTY010001084.1:0-1807 GCA_964346045.1 uncultured Bradymonadales bacterium
GGTTGTCCGACGAGTCGTCGTCGCTGCAGCCGAGTCCAACCATTCTGAGAGTGAAAGATACGTGGGGAGCATGTCTGGATCACTGATTCATCCCAAATCAGATGCAACGGCGATGACTTGCATCGGCGAGTGCCAGTCTCTATGGTCCGCCCGACACGCGCGATCCTCGCGGGCAGTATGAGACATTCGACGAGCCGCGCTGATTCATCATTCCACCACACCATGACATCCCATCCAGACGAGCCCCGACTCGCCGAAGACCTCCTCGCCACGCCGCAGAGCCATATCCTGGTCGATGGCGGCGACTCACGCATGAAACTCTGCGTCGAGCGCTCACTGAATAAATATGGTTGTGCGCCAGACGCTCGCAGCGCGGTTGCACTCGGTAGCTGCACGGCATCATCCCCCACGAGACACGGCGTGGGCGCAGCCGGAGAAACGCTGCAGCGACTGCGCGATGCCGCGCGCCACGGAGACGACGCGGTGGTCGCCGAAGCCGACACGATCTACGAAGAATTTCGGTCGAGACTACGCAAGGTGATGCGACTCGACGACGTTGACTTCGACATTGCTTTTTGCCCCTCGGGCACCGACGCCGAAATTCTCGCCCTGGCCGTAGTGAGAGCCGGGCGACCAGGGCTCTTTTTGAACATTGTGACCGGTCCTTCCGAAGTGGGAAGCGGCACCACGCATGCCGCCGGCGCACGACATTTCAATACGCACGTGCCATCAGGCGAGTCGCGAGAGCCTGGCGCCCCGATCGACGGCGAATTGAGCGAGGGGGTGCGAGTCGAAACGATCCGACTGCGCAGCGAAGATGGCCATTTGAGCACACCTGAAGAGCTCGATGAAGAGGCCGACAAGCTCGTTCGTGCCGCCTGCCTCGAGGGAGCGAATGTCTTGCTCCACGTCGTGACGCACTCCAAGACCGGCGTCTACGCGCCGTCGTTCGACAAGGCAGCCGAGCTGCGAGACGAATTCGGTGAGCAGGTGACCGTGATCCTCGACGCGGCGCAGGGTCGGCTCAGCCGGCGCAGCATCAAGGCGGCATTGGAGTTGAGCTATCTGGTACTGATTACCGGATCAAAATTCTACGGGGGCCCCGCTTTTTCGGGGGCGCTCCTCGTGCCGAACGCCCACCGCCCCAGCATTACGGGACTCGAGCGCCTGACACCCGGCCTGCGAGACTACATGACCGCGCCCGAGCTTCCGCAGCATTGGAGAAAGCTCCGGACGTCATTGCCCGCCGAGCCGAACCCTGGCCTCGTGTTGCGATGGAGTGCTGCACTTGCTCAAATCGAGGCGTATTACGAGACCCCTTCTGAGAACCGCCGGCTGGTGATGCGGGCATTCGAAGAAGCTGTGACCGAGAGATTGGGAACGTCTGAGCTCATCGACGTGATCCCTGTGAGTCCACTGCGTGAGCGTGACTCGCTGCGTTTTCTCGAGGCAGCGACCACGGTCTTTCCATTTTTTGTGCGAAGCGAGCCCGGGGGGCCATATCTCGAGCGAGACAGGCTCAAAAAGGTCTTTTCTCACCTGAATAGCGACTTATCCGGAGCGGTGCCGTCACTGAGCGCAGCCGAGCAGGCCATCCTGGCGCGCGAAATCCATATCGGGCAGCCTGTGCTATTGAGCGGCGGCGCCGATGACGAACATTCGGTGCTTCGGATCGCCCTCGGGGCAGCGATGGTGATCAAGGTCGCAAATGACGCCAACCTTGGCGAGGACTTCGACCAGCGGCTCGACTGGCTGCGATCGCAGATCGATATCTTGCGCGAGAAAGTCGAGCTCATCATCACCCACT
>CAYFTY010001085.1:0-1804 GCA_964346045.1 uncultured Bradymonadales bacterium
CCGAACTGGTGCGCATTACCACCGAGGAGTCCACGTTTTGCGGCGGTGAAATGGGCTACCACGTCTTCGTGCCCGAACGGATGGCCTTTCGCACCGAAATCGCCCTCGATGATTCTCTGGACGAGGCCGAAAAGGTCGAAGCCACTCTGCCGACCCAGAAGTTCGAGGCCTCGCCCTATCGCGGGTTTTATCTCTGGTTCAGCGCGAGTTCGAATCGACGCAATCGCGATGACTCGTTGACCGTGATTCGGCCCATCGAACTCGGCGACCTTTCTCTCGAGACGGCCTGGGGCGAAGGAAATCCCGGGGACGGACGCGAACAATGGGTAACGGCGCGCCTCAATACCGCGCTCAAAGTGCGGGGGGTGCGTCTCTTCCCCGGAGCCGGAGACTCGCTCGAGGAATTCGAGAAATACCGGCGCCCCAAAACGGTGATGATCGCGACTGGCGATGGCTCGCGATTCATCGTGGACATTCCCAATCTACCCTTTCGGACGCTCGAGGCACGCGGCGGTGTTTTCGTCGAGCTTCCCCGTCCGATTCGGACCCGATGCTTTTCGGTGGTGATTCTCGACAGTCGCCCTGCGATTCGCGACAACCTCGGCGAAGAGCAATGGAAGACGACGAGTGTAGCGTTCAGCGAGATCACCCCTGTATCGGAGCTCTACGGTTTGCCTCCTGATGTGGCTGCACTGGTGGTCGTCGAGATGCTTCTCAAAAAAGAGGACCCTGCACAGGCCCGTAAACTGGCTCTCCTCGCAAGCCCCCTGGGAAGCGAACTCGTCAATGTACTCAAAGACGTCGTCGACGACGGAACTGAAGAAGACCGCGCTCGCGTCGCCCCCCTCTTACGCTACGTTCCAGCCACCGAAGCCGTCCCTGTGCTGGTCGAGCTCTTTCGCTCCATCGATCCCGAAGACCGCTCGTACCTCTCGGTGAAACGCGCGATGGTCACTCACCGAGATCTGGTGGCTCAATCCCTGGTCGATATGCTGCGCCAGTCCCCCCCTGAAAACGAGCGCAAGCATGCCGACCTTCTGCGTCTGGTGGGCCGGCTTGGCAGCGCCGAGGACATTCGACCGCTGATTCGACGCCTTGGCGAAGACACCAGGCAGATCAGGCAGGAACGGATTCGCGCGCTGACACGTGGCGGCGAGCCACTCTTGAGCGATCTCTTCGAAGTGGTGAAAACGCGTCCCGCCGAACCAGCCAGCTTGGACGCCCTCAAATCGATTGCCTCCCTCGGGCGTCAGCTGCATTTTCGCTCGTTTGGTGTGCCGCCTGACGCCGACGCTCTGGTCATTGCCTACGAAAAAAACGATGCGCGACGCAGCCGACTGCTCGCCCTCGGTGCCATGAAGTTCTTTCACAGTGCGCGCTCGATGGAGTTGCTAGAATCGGTGACTCGCGGCGCTCGAGACCCACTCCTGCGTCGCACCGCCGTCGAATCTCTTGCTCGCTACGAGACGCGAGAAGCAAGACTCGCCCTCGAGAGCGCTCTTTCAGATCCTTCGCCTGATGTTCGTATCGAGGCGGCACAGGCCATCGAAGAGCGCGCGGACACCGAGCAGTCCATCGCAGCGCTGCGCGCGTACGTCGAGAATGAGCGTTGGCCCTCGGGACTCGAATCCGGATTCGGAGTGCTGGCTTCGATCGGGGATGACCGCGCCCGAGAATACCTGCAGGAAGAGCTATTGAGGCATGCGCCCGGAAAACGCGCCGAGCTCATCGCCCAGGCATTCGAGCGAAACGACAGACCCATCGATTCGGGCGTTGTCGGTACCCTGCTCGACCGTGACGGTAT
>CAYFTY010001086.1:0-1804 GCA_964346045.1 uncultured Bradymonadales bacterium
CGGCCATCGGCACCGGTGATGGCAGCGCCGCCCTCGCCGGTCGGCTCGTGAAACCATCGAACGAGCGCGTGCTCGACCGGATCTTCGGTCTCGCTGGACACTTCGGCTCGGACAGCGACGCCTCTCTGCAGCTCGAGTTCGATGCGAGCGCTGCGGTTCGTCGGCGTGAGCCAGGCACTCGCCGTTGGAACGAATCCCTCGTGATACGCGACGATCCGCATTTCCTGGGGCGGCAGGTCGAAAGCACGAAATTCGCCCCCGGAGTCGGTGGAAAAAATGTCGTGAGAGCTCTCGAAACCCGCTTCGTCACGGACCCACGCGACGATAAATGCGTCTTCGAGAGGACGGCCGCTGGCAGTGACCCGTCCACTCAGCATCACCGCCCGCTCGAGCTCGACGACGTTCTCGCCGGGAGCAGCCGGGACGGTCGTACGCAGATAGCCGGGAGCGTCGACGGCGAGCATGTAGATCCCGCGGTCGGGAACCTGTTCGAATTCGACCGTGCCGCTCTCGTCGGTCGTTGCATCGAGACTCACGAAACTCAGAACCTCGCGAGAGAGGCGTAAGCGCGCCCCCTCGACGGGCTCGCCGCCGCTTGCGACGCGGATTTGCAGCTTAGAAGCTTCGACGAGCTCGTAGGTCTCATCGGGTTGAGCTACATCCCAGAATGCCCATCTGCCATCTTCGCTCTGCACGAGCGCCTCGAGTGCCGGCGTTTGCCGACCCTCGTACGTGAGCGGAACGGGCATCAACCCCGTGGCCGATTGCCCCTCAAAGGCCGGATGAACACCCGGTCCGCCCAGTCTGGCTCGCACTGGCGAAGGGCCCTCGGGCGACACGAATTCGAGCACGTGGGCGGCACGCCCGGCATCGACTCGGGCGGTTTGCTCGACATCGAGACTGCCACCATCGGGTGCGTTATCGACTCGGCTGTGGGCGACGAAATCGTGTTGGCCAGGGCTGGTCTCGTCATGGTCCTGGAGGGCATACCAGGTCGCTGCGACGAAGAGCGTTCCCAGCAGCGCCAACACAATCTTCGTGAGGAATCGATCCTCACCCTTTTGTGGAGCATCACTCATGGTATACCACCAACCGGACGACCGAGGGCGCCGATTCCCAGACACGGTCGCTTGAAAATTTCGAGAAAGCCTTGTAAGTGAGCACTTACTTATTTATTGAGGAGCCACCATGTTCGATAAAATACTCATTGCCAACCGCGGCGAAATTGCAGCGCGCGTTGCCCGAAGCTGCCGCTCTCTCGGTATCCCGAGCGTAGCGATTTATAGCGAAGCTGACGAGGGTGCACCGCATACCGAAGAAGCAGACGAAGCCTATTTGGTGGGCCCGGCTCACGTCTCGAAGAGCTACCTGAATGTCGACAAGATACTCGAGATCGCGCGCGAAACAGGCGCAGATGCGATTCATCCCGGGTACGGTCTTCTGAGCGAAAATGCAGAGTTCATCCAGGCCGTCGAAGAGGCCGGACTGACCTTCATCGGGCCGAGTTCGCGCTCGGTCGAATTAATGGGAGATAAGGCGGCGGCGCGCAAATTCGCCGAGCGTGCTGGCGTGCCTGTCGTGCCGGGGTCAGAAGAACCGATCGCCGACGAAGACGCCGCGGTCGCATTTGCCGAGGACTTCGGCTACCCCGTGCTCGTCAAAGCTGCCGCGGGTGGCGGCGGCATCGGCATGAAGATCGCGACCAAAGAGAAGAAATTACGCAAAGCCGTCAAAGAATGTCAGCGCCGTGGCGAGAGCTCGTTTGGCAGCGATAAAATCTACCTCGAACGATACGTCGAGAACC
>CAYFTY010001087.1:0-1796 GCA_964346045.1 uncultured Bradymonadales bacterium
CATTCGGGCTGGAGATGTCCCGGCGACGCAGCTCGTGACCCAGGATTCGACCTCGGGCTCACCTGAGGTCGAATCCTGGGTCACGAGCTGCGTCGCCGGGACATCTCCAGCCCGAATGGGCCAGTCGCGACCGAAGCCTCGCACGAGCATCCCGTTGTCGAGACGCACTCGCCACGGCGCTTCATTCTGAAGGAACTGGTCCGAACATTCGACCACGCGCTCGACCTGGTGCTGATTCGAGAAATCACCGAGATCCGGATTGAAATCAAAGACCGGGTCCACCGTCATTTCGGCCGCCGAGAGGGTCGTATACATACGTGTGAAGTAGGGAGCTCCGCTCAAGATCTGCTGCGTCTCGACCATCGGCAATACGATATTCTCTTCGACGAGGCTGATGAACGCTCGCGGATCACCCTCGGCGGGAGCGGTTCCGTTGCAACCGAACGAGATGATGTCGTCGCGCTCTTCTTCCGAGAGACCGCTGTAGAAATCGTTGATCGTCTCGGGCCAACCGTCCCAGACTCCCTGGAAGTCGCCGCCGCCGTAGAGCTCCCACGCCGCGCAAATCGCATCACTCGCATTCGCGAATTGTCCGTTCTTGAGTCGATCCCATCGCTGCGCATCCGCTTCGGACCAGACGACCTCGTCGAGCACAGCGGTTTCACCGGCCATTTCGGTCGCGAAGCCCTGCCCGCCTGCCTCATCTGCCGCGGCGATCACCACGTCATTATAGTTCTGGTTGGGATTGAACCAGTTGATCAGCGCCTCATTCAGCACCAACGATTTGTAATTCACAGGCACGGCTCGGTGATCACCGAGCACCCAGGTCATCACGCCCATATCTTCGTTCGCGGCCACTGCCGTGAGCTTGATCGGAATCATCGGCGTGTCGGTCTCGTAGTTCAGAGTCACCGGCCGGATATCGCCCGCGCCCGAGTTCTTGGTGAGTCGAAAGGCGATCAGCAGCATGCCTTCTTCGAGATAGGGCCTGATGACATTCGGCCCCAGAGCGTTGACGTCATATCCATTCTCATCGAGCCAGTCGAGCGCGGCATCTTCGGGCTTATCGAGCGATCCATCGACCTCGATCACGGTATAGTCGTAGGGCCCCACGCTGCCGCCATCGACGACATTCACACCGCCATCCTCAGGTGACGCGTTATTCTGGGCACCGGTCGCTGCGTCATTCGCAAACGAAATGGAGGCGTCTCCATCGAGGGTCTTGCACTCGCCTTCGACCCGCGTCGTCATCGTATACTGCGGATTGGTTGCATTCTGGAGTCGCTGAAATGCGAAGTCCGACGAGACGTTCACCTCAGGTATCGAGGGGACCGGAAGGACCCACGCAAAGCGCTCGCTCGGACCCTCGTAGAGGATCTGAACCACGGCGGTGACCGTACCGTCGGGATTATCCGAAAAGATAATCCGTTCGGCTGCCTGATTGACCGGCTGATTATTGTCGCAGAAGAAACCGCCGCACGCTTCGGCAGTCGACGCATCGAGCGTCACGAAACTCGCAGCAGCCACCATTGCCGCCGCGCAGATTTTCCATCGTTGATTCATCACTCTCTCCTTTCGTTTGCATCCATTTTCACTGTCGACGACGAAGGCCGACGAGCGCAAAGAATCCGAGCACGAGCCCGACGGGCAGCGCACTCGCACCGGCGACCGAGCAAGCTCCGTCGTCGGCTGCCGGACCTCCTCCGAGGCCGGGTCCATCTACCTGCTGATCATTGGCGGGGTCCTGAACCCGTGGAGGCTCGGGGAGCGCCGCATTCCGTACCTCGAGGTCCTGG
>CAYFTY010001088.1:0-1796 GCA_964346045.1 uncultured Bradymonadales bacterium
GCGCCCGCCACGAAGTAGGGCGGGAAGATCGTCGTGTGCCAGCCCGGGATGACCGAGACGGCGAAGTCGAACGAAACGATGGTGTGCACCGAGAGGACGAGCGGGGTCGCGAGTCCGGCCAACATCAGGTAGGCCGACTCGTAGTGGCGCCAGCCGCGGTTTCCGCCTGTCCAGCCGAGGCTCATCAGCCCGTAGATCTTTTTGCGAATCGGGTGCTTCGCGCGGTCTCGAACACTGGCGAGGTCGGGCACGAGCCCGATGTACCAGAAGACCAGCGAGATCGTTCCGTACGTCGATACAGCGAAGACGTCCCAGAGAAGCGGCGAGTTGAAGTTCACCCAGAGCGGGCCTCGTCCGTTGGGGAGCGGAAGAAGCCAGTAGAATGCGAACCAGGGGCGGCCGGTGTGCAAGAGCGGGAAGATACCGGCTGTTGCCACCGCGAAGATGGTCATGGCCTCGGCCGAGCGGTTGATGGCCGTACGCCAGTTCTGTCGGAAGAGGAAGAGGATGGCCGAAATCAGCGTTCCAGCGTGACCAATACCAATCCAGAAGACGAAGTTGACGATGAAGACACCCCATCCAACCGGATGGCTAATGCCCGTCGTACCGACACCGGTGCCGACGGCGACCGCGAGGCTGGTCACGAAGACCAGCGCACCGAGCGCCGAAAGTAGAAAGGCTCCCCACCATAATTTGGTGGGCAGGATTTCGGTGTGTCGCGCGATGTCTTCATTGACATCGGCGTAGGATTTTCCTCCGGTGACAAGCGGCTCCCGCTCGGCTTTCGCGCCGCCAAGCGGACCAGCAGCTTCCTTCATTTGAGGAAGCCCCTGGAGTGGGCTATCGCCGGCTTTCATGGTCGTGCTCATGTTTATCTCTTCGAGCTACGTTTCCAGTAATTAGGGGTTCTCAGACCCATTCCATACATCAAAGCGCTTTCGTGGCGCCTTCTTCTTTCTTCTCATCGGCGTCTGCCTTGCCCTTCTTCTTGGGTTCGGTGTTCCAGACACTGGTGAGATATGCGACCGACGAATTGACGCCGAGCGCGGGAAGCGGTGTCAGTGCACGTGCCTTCTCGTGTGCCTTGGCAACCTCGGCATCTTCATCGACGAGGTTTCCAAAGGTAATGGCGTCGGCCGGGCATGACTGCTGACAGGCCGTGACGACATCGCCGTCGCGGAACTGCTCGCGTCCTTCTTCTTTGAGCTGCCAGCTCGCCCGTCGAATACGCTGCACGCAGAAGGTGCATTTCTCCATGACGCCACGCGAACGAACGGTGACTTCGGGATTCATGCTCATCGGCAGCGGCTCTTCGATGTTGAGTCGAGCGTGGTCTTCGAGCTCGGGGTAGAGTCGAGCGAAGACCGAATCTCCGCGATCTTCCGAGTAATTGAACCAGTTGTAACGGCGCACCTTGAACGGGCAGTTGTTGGCGCAGTATCGGGTTCCGACGCAGCGATTGTAGATCATCTGATTCAGACCATCTTCGCTGTGCATCGTGGCCGAGACCGGGCAGACCGTCTCACAGGGCGCGTTCTCGCAGTGCTGACACATCAGCGGGTGCATAAAGACCCGCGGACGGTCCCAGTATTCGGCGAGTTCGACAACCGGCTCACGAGCCAGAAGGGGGTCGTTCACCGCAGACTTTTGCAGCGGAACGGCTTCTTCGGGAACTTCGTAATAGCGGTCGATGCGAATCCAGTGCATCTCTCGTCCTTCGAGGATACCGTGGCGCCCGACGACCGGGATGTTGTTTTCTTCCTGGCAGGCAGTCACGCATGCACTGCATCCGGTGC
>CAYFTY010001089.1:0-1796 GCA_964346045.1 uncultured Bradymonadales bacterium
GGGTTGCCTCTTTTTCGCATACGCCGGTGGTCGTATTGCTTTCACCAGGGCACTCCTCGGCGCTCTCACACGCCGTGCCTTCTTCGCCGGTACCCGCCCCTTCGCAGACGTTCATGTCATTGCAAGTGCCGCGGCAATCGGTGTCCGCACTACACTCTTCGCCGTCGAAGCCCGTGGTGCCCGCGCCTGCGCATAGCCCATCTCCGCCGCATACTCCGAGGCAGTCCGTGTCCTGAGTGCACTCTTCGAAGTCGAAGCCGGTGCCCGCGCTCGCGGTAGTCTGGTCCTCGCAGCCGCCACAGGCGGTCAGCGTAAGAATGAATAGTGAAACCGCCAGCGTACTGGCCCGATATATGGTCTTCTTCATAGATTCGCTCACATCGACTCATCGTCGTCTGTTGGTCCATTGCATTCCGGGTCTCCCTGATTTGGACCAGGCCGGAAGTCTGTTTTACCGTCGCCATCGTTATCAATTCCGTCGAGGCATTCTGGCGCGTTCTCGACGGCGGACGCCTTATTGCAGTCTCTTCGGGATCGCACACTCCGTCTGGACAGAGCGCAGCGTCGGCACCGGCGTCGGCTGTTGCCATATCCGCCGCACTCATGTCTTGCGTGTTCATGTCCGCGGTGCTGCCCATATCGTCTGCGATCGCAGCATCATCGCCCATGTCTCGAACGGCATTGTTCCCCTTGCTCCTCTTCCTGACCAGGATGCCCACGTTTCGAATCTCTTGTTCTCCTTGCTCGCCTTGCTCCACTTCTGACCAGGATGCGCACGTATCGAACCTCTTTGTTCCCCTTACTCCCCTCTGACAGGCAGAAAATGTAATCATGGCGAGTAAATCAACCAGGCTGAGATACGCATCATCGAAAACCTCCTGCTCTTTTGTTAGTGACTGAATGGTCGCGTGTTCTCGAACTCACCTCAATAAGATCGACGGAACTCCGTATTCGGTTTGAATACGGAGTGTTCCTTGCAGTCTCCTCCCTTTGGTCGGAGTGGTGCTTTGAGAGACCACGGTTGGAACCTAACTGAGCCCCTGCAACGGTCCGGTGCCATCATCTCCAAACATCGACATCGAGATGCCCATCGAATCGAGCATCGAGATGAAGAGATTCGAGACGGGACGTTCGTTGGCGTAGCGCACGTGCCGACCGGTCTGGAAATACCCGTTCGCGCCGCCGGCCATGATGATCGGCATGTCGTTGTGGTTGTGGCGGTTGCCGTCCGAAATCTCGCTCGAGAAGAAGACCGTGCAGCTATCGAGCAGGGGCTGGCCCTCGGCGTCGGTAGTATTCTTGAGGCTCTCGAGCAGATAGGCGAATTGCTCGACCTCCCACCGGTTGATGATTTTGAGCTTGTCGTAATTCGACTGAAGGCTCTGGTGGTGTGAGATCTGGTGGTGTCCTTCAGAGATGCCCAGGAAATCGTAGCGACGACCGCTGCCGGCATTCGATAGCATGAAGCTCTGCACACGGGTTAGGTCGCATTGGAAGGCCAGCGTCATCAAGTCGGCCATGACCTGGGCCTTTTGCGTGACGTTGTAGCTTCCGCCGGGTCGGTCGGGGACGCCGCAGCGGGTGGCGTCGTCCATGTCTGAGATGCGAGCTTCGAGCGAGCGGATGCCCTCCATATATTCGTCGACCTTGGCACGGTCGGTCGCACCGAGCCTGGCTTTTAGCTTGTTGGCGTCTTCGAGGGCATAGTCGAGAATCGACTTCTCGTAGGCGCGTCGTTTACGCTGCTCTTCGACGGTGGCCTGCGGGTCGAAGCCCGCGAAGATGCGGTCGAAGAC
>CAYFTY010001090.1:0-1794 GCA_964346045.1 uncultured Bradymonadales bacterium
GAACATCCATTCGTAGTGCACGCTCGTCCGGAAGGCCTCCATCGCACGCCCGCACATGCGCGTTATCAAAGACCCGCTTCGAATTTCATTTCTCAGCGGGCGGACAGTGATAAACGGACCGGCATTTAGTGTCAAGTACGAAATGTAGTGGACAAGCCGGTGATTCCCGAATGGAGATCGTCGATGCGATGCTCAGAGGCTGGTCTTTACCTTCACGCGCGGAAGCATACGATGGATTTCAGCGATTTCCTGGTCACCGAGCGCGAGATCGGCCACCTGCAGTTCGTGAATCTGATCGACCTTCGCGAGCTCGCCGGGAAACGACCTCAGCTCACCCTGAATGAATCCGAGCACCTGAAGCGACTCGATCGGAGCCACACCCTCGAGAAACGTGCCGAGCCGCTCGGCGTCGTCGGGCTGGCAATGCCAGAAGATCAATTTCTCGAGAGACGGAAGCTGCGTCAGTACCTCGGGAAACGACGTCAGACTGCTGTAGGTGAGATAGAGCTCACGCAGATTTTCGAGGCCTGCAAGGGATGATGGAAGAGTCTTCAAGCGCACGAAGCGAAGGCTCAGAACTTCAAGCTTGTCGAGATCGCCAATCTCTTCGGGCAATCGCCGCATCATCGCACCATCGACGCTCAGATAGCGAAGATCTCTCAATTCGCCGATGCGCGGAGGAAGCGAGGCGATATCGTTGTAGTCGAGCACGAGCTTCTCGAGTCCGGGTGTCTCGAAAACTTCGTCGGGCACCTGCATCAAGCCCGCATCTTCGAGGTGGATCACTTTCTTTTCTTCGGATTCGCTCGGCTCGTCGAGCTGATGCATCATCTTCTGACGCCGCGTCGTCGGATTTTCGCGCAGCACGTCGTCTCCGCGAGCCAGCTTTTCGACGATCGCTGGCGTCTTCAAGGCCGCATCGAAGTGCTCGTCGTGCTCTCCGTCGACATCGAGCACCTCCGAGATGAAGAGCTCGGTAGACTGGAATCCGCTGTGCTCCACATTTTCGATATGCCCGAAGACGAAATCTGCTGCGGCCCCTGCTTCGAGATGGAACCAATGACCGTGATTGACGATCGCGCGTGCGTCGATCGTCCCGCCGACTACGAGCGTATGTTTGCCAGAGCTCGAGCCGTAGATCGTGTCACGCACGCGAAGATCACCTGCAATGCAGATATCGCCTCGTGTGACGACGTTCCTTGCCTTCATGTCTCCGAGGACGATCAGCAGTGAAAGCTGACCGGAGGCACGATCGAGCACCGTTCCGCCCACGTGAAGATCGCCCCAGACGATGGTCGGGCGCGTCCCCACCTCGAGGTTTCCGCCCTGGCGCACCTCGCCGTCGTAGACCAGGAAGGGTCCCGACCACGCGCTAAGCGCTTCGAGGATCCGAGCCTGAGCAGGCGTGTCGTAATTCCCCACGAGTTCTAGCGCCTCGGAGAGTGGAATCTCACGAGTGACCGGGGTATCTGTCATCTGAAGCTACGTAAGCGATAGGATTCATACATCAGGATGGCCCCCGCGACCGAAACGTTCAAGCTCTCAATTCCTTCCTGAGATGGAATTCGGCAGCGGAAATCGCAATGCTCTGCGACGAGTCGCCGAATTCCCTGATGTTCGCTGCCCAGAACGACAGCCGCTTTCATATCGAAGTCGAGATCCCAGACGTCGGTGTCCGCGTCCATGAAGGTGCCGACCGACCACCATCCTTCGTCTTTGAGCGTCTCGAGGGTGCGAGCGATGTTGGTGACCCGCACGACGGGGACTCGAAATGCCATCCCGGCCGAAGCCCGT
>CAYFTY010001091.1:0-1790 GCA_964346045.1 uncultured Bradymonadales bacterium
CCAGGCGCGCAGATTATGCACCTGCATCAGATCCATGCGGGGGATATTCCAGTACCCGCGGATTTCTCCCAGCTGCGAGACCGTCTCGTCCCCATGACTCGTCCAGATTTTATCAGCCGAAAAGAGGTTATCCTCGTCGTATTTCAATCGGTTCAGACACCATCCGACGACCTCGTGCGCCGATCCGTACATCGGCGACGAATCGATCATCCCGCCGCCAAACTCGAAGAAGACCTTCAGAATTTCGGCCCTCTTTTTACGCAGCGCCGTTGCATCGCCGACGTTGAAGGTCTGCCACGTGCCCATTCCCACGACCGGGATCGACTCGCCGCTCGACGGAATCTTCTTTTTGATATGAGCTGCTGCTGCGGCGTTCAGTCGCAAGGGGAAGGCCGTCGATAGCACGCCTGCTGCCAACGCCTGTAGCATCGTTCGTCTGGTAATCTCCATAGAGCCTCCTCGATCGGGGCTCTAACGTAGTCGCAGATGCAGTAATTTCGAAATCAGGTCGCTCTTCTCGAACTCAGAGCGTTTCGCTTGCCTTCTCGACCAGCCTCGCCGCCTTTTGATTCGTGGCATCGAGCACGACGGGTGTAGCTTTCCCGGCCTGACGGGCTTGCTCCCAGCGAGACGCGCAGAGGCACCACCGGTCGCCGGGGGCGAGCCCCGGAAAGCTTCCGCGCGGCGTCGAAAGGTCATTTCCCTGAGCTTTGGTGTACGAGAGAAAATCATCGGTCATCACGCCGCAGACGACGTGGACCCCGCGGTCGCGGGCGTCTGTGCGGCAATATCCGTCGCGGAACCAGCCCGTCATCGGATCTGTGCTGCAGGGCTGAAGCTCTTCGCCTCGGGCATTTTTTTGCGCCTCGGGGGGAGGCACCTCGCCGGGTTCGCAGGCTTCAGCGATACACCCGGGGCCATCGGTCGCAGGCCTTGCTGCTGCTTCAACCGGCTTCGGAGCCGGTTTGCTCTTTTGGGCTTCTACGCTCTCGGCCCGGCTCGTCGATGCATTCTCGCTCGAGAAGCATCCAGCGAGGGCGATCGCGCACAGGGTTGGTATCACCAGGTTTCGCATCATGTTGACCTCCGCTTTTTGGATGCGATTTCTCGAGCTGCGGTGCAAGGGTCAGGTAAGGCACTGAACCGAGCCGTGCGACGAGATTTTTGCCTCGTGGGTGCCGAATCCATGCATCATTTCGCGAACGCGAACGGCGGGTGGCTCGTACCTGATCGCTACCCGAAGTCGAGGAAGCGCCCGAGCAGTTTCTTCTCTCCGTGGCGATCAAATTTGACGACGTATTTGGGTTCTTTGCCGGGCAGCGCCTTCTTGACCCGACCACGCCCGAACTTTTTATGCGTGACCGCTCGACCCACGTTGGTGTCACGCGTGCTGGCGAGGTCGAGCGGCTCGCTGAATAGCTCGATATGCAGCGGTTTATAGTCGTCGAGATTGGCCATCGACTCGGTCGTATCGGCCATCCAGCGGGCCAACATATCGATTGGATCCTGCCGGAAAGGCGGCTCGAAGAATCCTCCCTCGTGGTCGAAGTAGTAGAGTACGGGCTCCTCGCTGCCGATCGCGTAGAGATAGTAGTTGGCGTTGTCATAATCGAAGGCCCCATACTCCTCGATTTCGAAATTTACCTGCGGCGAGTCTTCGGCCTGCTCGCGCCACTGCAGCGTCAGTCCTTCGGCGTAGGTGATGCCGGGTCCGAACTTCGCTCCCCATTTACCCTCATTTCCAAGTCCAGCGGCAAGCCACGCGACCACCCAGTCGGGCACTTTATGTC
>CAYFTY010001092.1:0-1779 GCA_964346045.1 uncultured Bradymonadales bacterium
TACCCTGGGGTCGGTGGTCGATTCGGGAAGTGAGACCTGCTGCGTATTTCCCGAGGCGTCCATGAGCGTATCGACCTGCGTGATACCGCTCGAATCGAGATTCATCGGAAAGGTGAGCACGTTCGACGGGGGCTCGATACTCTTTGAGGATGGCTTCTCGTCGACGTTCGGTTGGATCACGCCGAGTTCCCGCAGGGGCTCACCCGCAGTCTGATAACGCTCGGCAGGATCGACTGCAAGCATGCGGTCGATAATCGCTGCGAGCTCGATCGAAACGTCGAGGGTCGACGGCAGACGGATGCGTTCGGACGAAAGTCGTTTTTGAATCTGCGCAAAATCGAGGCCACGAAACGGCGAGAACCCGACCAACATTTCCCATGCTACGAGACCGGTACTGAAGAGGTCGCTGGCACGAGAGACTGGCTGCCCAAGGGCCTGCTCGGGCGACATATATCGAGGCGTGCCGATCACCAATCCAGCAATGGTCAGCGCAGTCTCATCCGAGGAGTGCGAAGAAACGGTTTTCGCGATCCCGAAATCCAGCAGTTTCGCGCGGTCCGGAACGTCGATCTCGTCGTAGACCATGATGTTGCTGGGTTTGACATCACGATGCAGAAACCCATGCGAGTGAGCTTCGCGCAGTCCCAACAAAATCTGAGTCAGAATCCGTTCCGCGCGCCCAACAGGCAGCGCACCTTCGGTACTCAGGAGCGATTTGAGATCGCGCCCGGGCACCAGCTCGGTCACCATGAAGAGCAGACCGTCCGCCGTGCGCCCGTAATCGAAAACAGTAATCGTGTTGGGCCCGGAGAGCCGCGAGAGAAGCTGCGCTTCGCGGTAGAAGCGGCGCTCGACGACCTCCCGTGCGCTCGCCCGAGTCGACATATTGGGCGAGAGCACCTTGATCGCGACTTCACGGTCGAGGTGCTCTTGTTTCGCGGCATAGACACGCGAGAACCCGCCCTGACCGATCGGCCTCGAGATCCGATATCTCTCGGCGAAGAGCTCGTCGGTGGCAGGAAATGCGCTTTTTCCGGGAAGTGCGCTCATAAAAACGTCATCTGCTTCGGCCTTGATCATACTCGTTTCGACGATAAGCCGAAAGGTATGACGAGCGGTGACGAGTCTGCGGGCGAATGGTAGTCTGGGCCACACTCTGAGTCGATTCGAAACGGACGTATGCGCGAGCGCCCTGGTCTCCCGGAAAACGACGAAACGCTGATTATGTCGCGGCTGTCGGGTCGCGAGAATGAGGCTGATGCGCTGCATCGCGCCCTCGAGGGAACGCGGCTCGTCGTCGTATCTGGCCCACCTGGCGTAGGTAAATCGGCCCTCGCCGAGCATGTCCTGCGCCCGAGAACCGACACCGTTCACATCTCACTCGCTTCATTCGATGGCGAACCTCAATGCATTCGCAAAGTGCTCGAAACACTCGGGGCCGAGGCCCCGGCCGACGAGGATCCCGACGCGAGTTGGAACCGGCTCGAGAGAGTACTCGCCGACCAAAGCGGCGTGGTTGTCTTTGATGACGCCGATGGCTGGCCCCGACTCGAAGCGCGAATCGAAACACTCGTTTCATCGGATTCGTCGTTCACGGTCCTCGTGACGAGGCAAGCAGCCTGGCGCTCACGAGGCGCCCGAGAACTCAAGCTGCGAGGTCTTCCGACCGCCGACGGCGTCGATCTTTTCGTGACACGGTCCAACCTTCAGAATCCGTCTTCGGGACTGGAAGTCATCGAGGCCATCGTTCGAGAGGTCGACGGCAATCCGCTCGCAATC
>CAYFTY010001093.1:0-1775 GCA_964346045.1 uncultured Bradymonadales bacterium
CGCCACGCGACCCGAAATTTCATCGAGCTGGATAGGGAGCGCGCGGATGCCTATTTCAGGCGTCACAGGGTGCCGCTTGGCGAGGATGATATCGTCGAGTGCCATCCACGGGGTGGATATGTCATCATACGATGTGAAGGATGGACCATTGGCCTTGGACTCCTCGACACCCGAAGTGAAGAACTCGGCGTGAAGAGCCTTCAGCCCAAGGCATGGTCGATCGATGACGACGCAACGGCATTCGGGCGGTGACGTGACCGAAGAAATCGACCAGATACGCACAGGGGGAGCACGCTTTCAGTTCGTGCGAGAGCTGGGACGCGGAGTGGTGGGCGCGGCTTACGAGGTGCTCGACGAGGTCAGCGGTGAGCACGTCGTGCTCAAGATTTTCCTTCGTTCGAAACCACGAAATCTGGACACCTTCAAACTCGAATTTCAGTCGCTTGCGCGTCTGAATCACCCGAGCCTGGTTCGTTTCTTTCACCTCGTTGATCCCAAGAGCGACACGAATGTCGCCATCCAGGAACGCCTGGGGGCATCGGGTCTGGCCTTTACGCAGGAGTATGTGTCGGGCTCGGAGCTGCTCACCTACCTGAACTCTGCGCCCTCACCCGAGGAGATCAATATTCTCGCGAAGAGACGGGTCGAGACCGGCGAGGTTCCGACACCCGAAGAGGTCGAAGGCCTCGAGGATGATCCTCACGATCGTGCGACGGCCGAGCATCAACATCCCGATGAGGTCGGTTCTGAGGAAGAAAGCCCCGCAGATGAAGACCAAGAGGATCAGAGCGAGTCGGAAGACTCTGAAACAGACGTGAATCTCGAGGTCAGGGTCGACCCGCTGGCGGATACGCTCGAGGTCGAACGCGATGATGAGCCGGAATCAACCGAAGTTCAGCCGGCGACGAGCGAAGTCGACCAGGACGAGCTGACGACCGACGAGCTGCTCACGATCACCCATGAAGTATCGGACAAGGTCCTTGATGAAGACGAGCCTGATCCCGAAGAGGTGCTCGAAGAATTCGCGCAGGAGCCCGAAAAGCCCGAACTCGAATTGATCCTCTTGAGGCTCGAAGAAGTCTTGCCCAGGGTCGTATCGGGTCTCGAGCACCTGCATCGATTTCAGAAGGTCCACGGCAACATACGACCGACGAATATTCTCGTGGGACGTGATGGGACGGTGAAGCTCACTGATTACGGGCTTGTGCCGCGGCTCGACTATGATCAGAAAGGTACGAGCGAGGATCGAATTCCGCTTCTTCATGCCCCTGAAAATCTGCCTTACCTCGCGCCCGAGGTCGACGAGGACCTCGGGCCGAAAGCGGATCTCTACGCCCTCGGTTGCGTTCTCTTCGAGGCGATTTCAGGTGAGTCACCGCATGATCATATGGAGTGGTCGACCGAGGGTGGACACGGGCGGCTGCAATCACCCCCGCTGGCCGATTACGTCAAAGAGTGTCCGGCGTCGTGGGCGAATCTCGTCGATGGGCTTCTGAGTCGGGACCCCGAGGAGCGACCGAGCCTCGCTCGCATCAACGAGGTGATCAGCGGCAGCGAGGCGCGGCCTGTGATGGTTCCGCCCACGGCTGTCGACCAGCCGAGCACCTTCGTCGGACGCGAGGAAATCGTCGAGGAACTCAAAGACCTTGCCCTCGAAACCGTCGATCGCCGTGAGATGACGCTGGTCCACCTCGATGGCGAGACCGGAATCGGAAAATCGACTATTCTAAAGGGCGTGTCGCACTGGCTGGCGCGCCGTGGATGGCTTGTGATCT
>CAYFTY010001094.1:0-1772 GCA_964346045.1 uncultured Bradymonadales bacterium
GGGGAATGCCCTCGCGAACAAGCCACTTCTTGGCGCGGCGGCACCATCCGCATCCCTTGGTTCTGTACATTGTGATGTGATTGCCCCGTGAACCTGAGGTCGTCGTCTTCACGATGCCGCTCGTGGGTTTTGCGTCCGAGGCGTATTCGATTACGAGGCCTCCGCTCTTTCGGCCACGGGGCGGAGGTTTGACGGTGGTCGCCCGCCGGGTCTTTTCGCGCTCCTCTTCTTCTTCGAGCGGAATCGCGAATTCGGCACTTTCAATAACGAAGACAGCGCGTGTCTGGCCCCAGGCTCCAGCGTGCGAGAGGGGATGGGCCTTTTCGAGCGAACCCTCCCGGGCCTCGAGGATGGATCCGGTGCGCGCTCGAGAGAGATCGGCGAGCCACGAGCGATCGGTTTCGGGGAGTGAGTCTGTGTGCACTGCAACAAAATATCGATAAGCCTGCGGGATTTCATCGAGGCGACTCGCTTTTTGCTCGATGCCCTGATGGTCGAGATACATGTATCGAATACCTTGAGAGTCAACTCCAAAGCGGGTGTCGGCCGGTTCTTCAGGGGCGGGCTGTGTGTCGTTTCGATCGCAGCTGATCGCCGAGACCCACAGGATGACGAGCCAGAGTGTCAGCAAGGGTGTTCGCCCTGCGGTATGATGTGTAAGTATCTGTTTCATATGGTTTTTGTTCCTTCGGATTGCGGCAGGCTGCATCGAGTTTTGAGGCAGCGGAAATTGTGCAGCTGCGAAGAGCGTTGAAACTCGTGAATAATTGGGGTACCCACATCATATCGATTGATGAACCTCATACGAACTGCGGAGCGTTTCCATGAAAATGAATAAGAAAGTTTATATCGTCGGTGGCGATCTCACGACCTTCATCGGCAAGCACCATCCAGACTTCATCTGGAAGAAGCATCCCGATTTTGGAACGAAAGAGAATCCCTCGCTCGAAGGTCACCTGACCACGGCGATTCAGGGAGCGCTCGAGAAGACCGGTGTCGATGCGAATCTGATTGAACGTGGCTACATCGGAAATTTTGCCGGGGAGCTCTTCTCGAATCAGGGCCATCTGGGTGCCATGGCAACACGCGCCGACGAGGGTCTTGCCGGAAAGCCCTTTGCGCGTCTCGAAGGCGCTTGCGCTTCGGGCGGGCTCGCGGTCGTATCGGCGATCGATGCGATTCAGGCCGGCGTCGACGTCGTCCTTGCGGCAGGCGCAGAGGTGCAGACGACCGTCAGTGCCCGCGATGGAGCCGGCTTCCTGGCGCGCGCTGCGCACTGGGAGACCGAGCGTGACCTGGACGAATTCACCTTCCCCTGCATGTTTGCGCGCCGCGCCAAGCACTATCAGGAGAAGTATGATGTCACCGAAGAAGACATTGCTCACGTGGTGGTCAAGGCATACGCAAATGGAAACCGCAATCCGCTCGCGCACATGCGCGAAGTGAAGGTCGATCTCGAGTCGGCGTCGAATGCCGGCGATCGAAATCCACGTTTTCTGCGCAACGACGATTTCAAAGACTATCTCAAGGTCACCGATTGCTCGCAGGTCAGTGATGGAGGAGCCGCTGTCATCCTGGCGAGCGAAGAGGGTCTGAAGAAGCTCGGAAAATCGCCCGAAGAGTGTATCGAAGTGCTCTCATACGGCGTCGCAGCCAATCCTCTCGGGGATGTCGACGACTACACCGAGCTTGGCACGACCAAGAAGGCGGCCGCCGAGGCCTATGAGGATGCCGGGATCAAACCCGAGGACGTCAATGTCTGCGAGGTGCAC
>CAYFTY010001095.1:0-1767 GCA_964346045.1 uncultured Bradymonadales bacterium
GTCAATAAACAGATCGCCGAAGCCATGAAGAGCTTTGGCGAAGCAGAGCTCGAAACCGAGCGCGAACGCGCGATCTGGTACGATCGCATGATCGCCGAAGATAATAAGAGCCTCGTCGAACTCGGCGACGAATTCGGCGTCTCCAAAGAGCGCATCCGACAGGTCGAAGTTCAGATTCGCGAGCGTTTCAAGCGCTATCTGCTGAAGACCCTCGGCGAAGACATTCAGGTTAATTTCCTCGAATCGTGAGCGAGACGTGGCGCGTGCACGGTCGCCAATTCTGATCTTCATCGCGTCATGTTTCGTCGCTTGCGCCGGTGCACCTGCACAGCCCGACCGCGGCCCCGAGTACCGAGCCTGCAAAGCCGGTGAGCTCGAGGGCTGTCTTTCGTTTGCCGAGAGCCGAGGCGAGGGCGCCGAAGAACGTCGGGATGCCCTGGTGGCTCTCCAATTTGCCTGCCATCTCGAACATGTCCCGTCGTGCCGAAAACTCGGCGAATGGATGCAGACCGAGGAACAGTCGACGCGCGGTGTCGAGGCGTCTAACCAGGCCTGTGAAGCAGGCGATTTGCGCGCCTGCGTGGCGATTGTTGACGAGATGCCGAGAGCGCGAGCGCAGCCGTTGCTCGCCGAGGCTTGCGAGCAAAACATCGGCGAAGCCTGTCATCAATTGGCCGTGCTCCTTGGACAGGGTCTTCGCGTTTCTCAAAACCTCGAACAACGATTCGAACTCGAAGAAAAAGCATGCGAGCTCGACTCGGCCGAGGGTTGTGTGGCGGCCGGTCAAGCGCTCGTCTTTGGATCGGGCGTCGAGGTCGATACCAGACGCGGCGTCGAGCTACTCGAGCGCGGCTGTGACGAAGGTGCCGTAGCAGGATGCACCGTACTCGCCCGCATCTTCTCAGACGGCATGGGCGTCGAGGCCGATCTTGAAAGAGGCAGGTCGTATGCGCAAAAAGCAAAGGGTGAAAGCCCCGAGGATCAACTCTTCGTCTCGACGTTCGTCTTGCATGCTGATGGGTGCGCGCGCTCACTTTCGATCGGGTGTTTCAATGCGGCCGAAATGCGACGCCGCGGAGACGAGATCGAACGCAATATCACGATCGCTCGTGATCTCTACCGCGAAGCATGTCGCGATGACGTGCAATCTGCATGTGCGCGCGTCGATGATTTTGAAGTCGCCTGGGAGCAGCCGTGAGGCTTTTGATTCTCTTCATCCTTGCCTCGCTCACGGCCTGCGTCAGCGACTCGAGCATGCGCGGAGCCCTCGATGATACGGGTTGGCCCGAGCGGCCGGCCGAAGAGACTTTTACCTGTCCCGAGGGTACAGACCTCTATGACAACACGGCGTCTGACGGAGTTCGTACGCTTACGTGCCGCGCCATCAACGACCCGCGACCGCGGGGCTTCGAGCTCGTCTGGAATGCCAATGCGACGCTTCTCAAAGAAGCTCGCTTTGATGCAGAAGGGTTGCCCTCGAAGATGACTCGTTATTATCCAGATGGCACGATACGTTCGGTCGAGGTCTTTGAAGAAGGCCGCACCGTGCAACGCGAATCCTGGTACGAAAATGGCGATCGGAAGTCGCTGCGAGAACGCACGGCCGAAGGAGTTCATATCGTCAAATGGCAACCTGACGGCCAGATTCAGTCGGAGGGGAAATTCGTCGGTGAGCGGCGCGAAGGTGTATGGAAAGAATGGCGGGATGGCGCTCTCGAAGTCGCCAACTACCAGAATGGAGTGCGGCAAGGCCGGGTCGAGCGTACC
>CAYFTY010001096.1:0-1762 GCA_964346045.1 uncultured Bradymonadales bacterium
GGATATCGAGACCGAGCTCCTGGTGGGCCATCTCGCGACCACGGAAGCGAAGGGTCACCTTGACCCGATCGCCTTCGTCTATGAACCGGCGCAGGTTGCGCATCTTGACGTCGTAGTCGTGGTCATCGGTTCCGGGGCGGAACTTCACTTCCTTGATCTGAATCTGTTTTTGCTTTTTGCGCGCCGCCTGCTGCTTCTTGGACTGCTCGAAGCGGAACTTGCCCCAGTCCATGATGCGGCAAACGGGCGGATCGGCCTGCGGCGCGATTTCCACGAGGTCCATGCCTTCTTCCCCGGCACGCTCCAGCGCATCCCTGATCCCCATCACCCCGATCTGATCGCCTTCGGAACCCACCACGCGCACTTCTCTGGCAGTGATGTCCTCGTTGCGTCGGGTCTTCTTATCCGTTGCGATGTGTGCTGCTCCTTGGTTGAAATCAGTACAAGTAAACCATCAATTATCCGCGATCGGGCCGCGTTGCGCCACCTCCGTGGACAAGCGCTTGACCAGATCGTCTAGCGACATGCCGCCCAGGTCGGTGCCGTCACGCAGTCGCACTGCCACCTCGCGATTGTCCACCTCACGATCGCCCACGACCAGCAGATAAGGAATCTTCTCGAGCGTGCGGCCGCGAATTTTATAGCCGATCTTCTCGTTACGCAAGTCTGATTCGACTCGAAAACCCTGCCGATTCAGAGCGTTGGTCACCTCCTGCGCGTAGTCGGCCTGGGCGTCGGTGATATTCATTACCACCGCCTGGACAGGGGCCAACCAAAGCGGCAGGTCACCAGCATAATGCTCGATCAACACGCCAATGAAGCGCTCGATCGACCCCAGGATTGCTCGATGGAGCATCACCGGGACGCGGCGCTCACCTTGCTCGTCGACGTATTCCGCGCCCAGCCGTCCGGGCATGGAAAAGTCCACCTGCATGGTGCCGCACTGCCACACGCGGCCAATGCAGTCGGTCAGCGAGAACTCGATCTTGGGCCCGTAGAAGGCCCCCTCGCCCGGCTGCAGCTCGTACTCGATGCCGGCCGCCTCGAGCGCCTCGGCCAGCGCACGCTCGGCCTTGTCCCAGACCTCGTCGGAGCCGACGCGCTTTTCCGGCCGGGTCGAGAGCTTGACCGCCACGTCGGTGAAACCGAAGTCGTTGTAGACGTCAAAAACCAGCTTGTTGAAGGCCAGAACCTCGTCGCGAATCTGGTCTTCTGTGCAAAAAATATGGGCGTCGTCCTGAACGAAGTTGCGCACGCGCATCAGCCCGTGCAGCGCCCCGGAAGGCTCGTTGCGGTGGCAGGAGCCGAACTCGGCCATGCGCAGCGGCAGGTCGCGGTAGCTCTTCAAGCCCTGATTGAACACCTGAACGTGGCAGGGGCAATTCATCGGCTTGACCGCGTAGACCCTGTCCTCCGAGGAGGTGATGAACATGTCGTCGCCGAAGTTTTCCCAGTGACCGGACTTCTCCCAAAGGCTGCGATCGACGATCGAAGGCGTGTGGATTTCCTCGTAGCCGGCCTCCTTGAGGCGGCCTCGGATATAGTCCTGCAGCGCCAGGTAGATGCGCCAGCCGCGATCGTGCCAGAAGACCATGCCCGGTGCTTCCGGTTGGATGTGATAGAGATCAAGGCGCGCACCAAGCTTGCGATGATCGCGCTTTTCGGCCTCTTCCAGGCGCTTGAGGTAGGCCTTGAGCTGCTTCTTGTCGGGCCAGGCCGTGCCGTAGATACGCTGCAGCATCTCGTTGTCGGAGTCGCCGCG
>CAYFTY010001097.1:0-1760 GCA_964346045.1 uncultured Bradymonadales bacterium
AACGCACCGGTTCCGTGACCGTGGATGATGTAGACGGCCGGCTCCCGCTTCATGAATGCGGCGTCGAGGAAAAGCTCGACTTTTTCGACCGCCTCATTGACGCGCAGCCCGCGCAGGTCGACGGTATTATCACGGGTCTGGACGGCCGAGATCTTGCCATCGCGCTCGGGGGCCGGCTCGGGCCGGCTGTAGCCCCCCTGACGCGCCTGCCTCTCGCTTTCGGATGGATAGAAGAGCTCATCGGCAGCGACATGCGTCTTCATGACACCGATCTGTACATGGGCGTCGCGGTCCCCACTTTCGTAATCGAGTACGACGCCCTCGCGCTTGAAGGGCCCCACGTAGACACTCATGCCGCTCTCGATGTCCTCGGCCTCGATCGGAACAAGTCCGTGATCCGTGGGCTCGGGGGCGCTGGTCTTTTCCTGCACGGTCGAGACCGTATCTTCGACATCTTTGAGTTCTCTGCGAATCTCTTCGATGTCCTTGCGAGTTACGGTTCCGTCGTCTTTGACCTCTTTGAGCCGCTTCTTGAGCAGGTCTCGTGCATCCGAGAGACGTTTTCGTAACGCCTTTGCCTCGTCGCTCACAAGCTCGCGGTCCTTATCGACAAGCTTGCGATATTTCTTCTGGTACTTCGCTTTACGCGCTTCGGCCTCGTCACGCGATTTTTCGAGCCGGCGACGCTCACGCGTCAGCTCTGAGACCTGATCCTCGAGTTGAGTCAGAATCTCATCGACGCTGAGCTTGCCCTCTCCCTCGAGCACCTCTTTGGCCCGCTCGACCAGCTTATGCGGAAAACCCAGCCTATCGGCGATGCGCAGCGCGAATGACGAACCCGGAATTCCCTGGGTGAGTTCGTAGGTCGGCTCGAGCGACTCGATATCGAAACCCATCGATGCATTCACAAAGGTCTCGTCCTCGAATGCCAGGGTCTTCAAGCTTTCGAGATGGGTCGTCACGAAGGTGGTCGCATCGCGCCGGCCGAGATCTTCGAGAAGTGAGACGGCCAGCGCCGTTCCCTGATGGGGATCGGTGCCGGCAAAGAGCTCATCGAGAAGGACCAGACTCTCAGGCCCGCAATCATCGATGAAGCTATTGATATTGACCAGATGCGACGAGAAGGTACTCAGATCGCGCTCGATGGATTGCTCATCTCCGATGTCGGTGTAGATGGCCTGGTAAAACGGAATTTTCGAGCCCTCGTCACACGGAATCGAAAGCCCCGCCCGCACCATCAAAGCCGCGAGCCCCACCGTCTTGAGCAAGACCGTTTTACCGCCCGTGTTGGGTCCCGACACGATCAGAACGTTGCGGCGCTCGAGAACCACGTCATTCGGAATCGTGTCGTGGTCGCTGTCTTCGGCCTGCAGCTTTAGGTAGAGCAGCGGATGACGCGCGTTCACGAGATTCACCTGATCCTCGGTGATCTCGCATGCCTCGGCATCGATCGAAGCCGCAAATTTTCCGCAGGCATGCACGAGGTCGACATACGCGAGAAGTCTCGCGTTCTCCTGGAGCACCTCAGCATGCTCGGCGATCAGTCGCGAGAGCCGGGCGAGGATGCGCCGCTCCTCTTCTTCGACTTCGATCTGCGCCCAGCGCAGCTGATTGTTCAGATCGATGAGTTCCTGCGGCTCGATAAAGGCCGTTTGTCCACTCGACGAGTACCCGTGCACGATGCCGTCGACGCGCCCACGGGCCCCGACGCGCACAGGCAGCACGTAGCGGTCTTCTCGCACCGTAAAATAGTCGTCCTG
>CAYFTY010001098.1:0-1753 GCA_964346045.1 uncultured Bradymonadales bacterium
AGAAGGGCCACGAGAACCTGGAGATCATCGGTGCGCAGCTGGGGACGATCGAGGTCTTCGAAGAACTCCAGACGCGAGAGGCCACGGAATTCGAAGAAGCCGGCATCACACCCGAAGACATCGATATGATTCTCTCCGAGCTTCGTTCCTGAGGCTCGGACCATCTCGGCTTGGCCGAGACCCGAGCCCTGCGTTATTCTCGAATCGAACTCACGATAGAGATGGGGACGGAGGCTCTACGGATGTCCAGAATCGAAGAACTCGAATCGATCGCCGCGGCATGGGAGAACGCTCAAGACGTCGAGGAGCGGCTGCGTGATCTGGCCGCGCGCGAGTCGGGCTGGGGCCGCGCCGAACTGGCGCTCGCGATCTTTCTCGAGGCAGCAGATCGCCATGACGAAGCTCTCGAAGCTTGCCGCCAGGCGACCTCGAGCGAACACGCGGTCCAGGCGTGGCGCATCATGGGTATTCTGCAGCGGCATCGCGACGATGCTGCTGCGCTCGGTGCGTTCAAAAAGGCCTGGGAGCTCGAGGAAGACGCAGAGACGGCTCTGAATATCGCCGATCTCATGGTGCGCACGGGGTTTCCGCCGGCCGCGAAGACCTGGTTCGAAAAAGCCATCGAAGCGGCCCCTGACTTTGCCGAGGCGCGATTCAACTATGGCCTGCACTGTGTCGTCGAAGACAGGCTCGACGACGGAGTCGAGCATCTATTGCGGGCGGTCGAGATCGACCCAACCTACAGCCGCGCATGGGCCGAGCTCGGGGCCGCGCTCGCCGCCCTCGATCGACACGAAGATGCTCTGCACGCTCTCGACCATGCGCTGAAAATCGATCGGAAGGACTTCTGGGCACTCGTGCACCGCGCAAACGTTCACTGGGCCATGGGCAACGAACGCAAGGCATCACGGGATTTCAGGGCTGCGACAAAAATCGAGCCCGACCTGGCCGAGCCCCATCTCTTCTATGGCGAATTTCTCGCGCTCACCGGCAAAACCGTGGCTGCCGAGAAGCAATTCGAGGAAGCGATGGCCATTGATCCCAACCCGGCCGTACGAGCGAAATACGCCGAGTATCTGCAGGCCTGGGGTGAGCCCGCGAGGGCCGAGGCTCTTCGAGGCTGAATGGATACGTTACGGGGCCCACCTGCGCTTCAGAAACGAGAGAATTCGTCGCGCAGCTCTTCGAAATGCCAGTGTCGGTTCGATGTAATCCGTACCTCGAACTCGTCGCGCACCAATTTCCGAAGCTCGGTGAGCAGGACATTCAGCCGGTCGTAAGCGACGAGCGACATGGCGTCTGCACCACGGAAATCAGGCTCGAACCCTTCGTCGCCTGCATCGCGCGCCTCGATCAGTTTCCCATCCTCGAAACGCAGCAGCCTCTCGGCATCGTTCAGAACGTAGGCGACCCACGAATTCGCCAGACGGGTCAGCCATTCGCCACGGACCGCCCGGCGATGAAGCCCGATCGCCTGCCACTCGAGGTACTCCGCAAAGGCCTCGGGGGTCCATTCCGACTCGACCTCGTCGTCGATATCATCCTCGTCGTCGATCTCCTCGGCGTTACGGCGTTCGACGTAAATTGCTTCCCCGATCGCTCGCAGGGATTCGAAATCGTGGCCTTCGCCGTACCTCGTTTTGAAGATCTCGAGCCCCGCACCAAGCGTATCTCTAGAGAGTTCTTCAAGCCACCGCTCGGCAGGTAGCGCACCTTCGAGAAGTTGGGGAAGATGTGTCAGATCATGCCAGAC
>CAYFTY010001099.1:0-1752 GCA_964346045.1 uncultured Bradymonadales bacterium
ACCCGGGTCGCGAGACCCGGGTGAGAGAGGCGGCGACCGGATTCGAACCGGTGATCAAGGCTTTGCAGGCCATTGCCTTACCACTTGGCTACGCCGCCAGAAGGACCGGGTAAGTAGCATGGCACCTCTGGGGTGTCAACGAAGTTCATGGAGCGTGGGATGTCGGTTCCGCTTTGGATTCTGGGGGTGATGGCACTGATCGCGGCGGTTGCGTTCTATGCGCAATGGCGCCGCCAGGGTGAAGCGACCCGCAGGCTCGAGCGCCAGATGGCAGATGAGCGCGAGCAAGCCCATGAGGCGTTGCGGGAGTCGAGCGCACGCGTGAAACGCATCGAGCGTGAGAGTTCGCGCGAAATCGATCGCGCCGAACATCGGCTACTCTACGATCTTCTGCCGCTCGTAGACGCGCTCGATGCTGCAGGCGCCAGCGATGCGTCTGACGACAGCGCGGATGCCATTCGTGATGGCCTTGCGATGGTGCGAAAACAACTCGAGACGATGCTCGAGAAACATGAGATTCAGCGCATCGCACCGGCGCCGGGCGATGCGTTTGATCCTGCGGTTCACGAGGCGGTCGAAATGCGTGAGACTGACGAGATTCGCGAGGGCGCAGTGGCTGCCTGTCACCGCGCCGGGTTTGTCCAGGGCGATGATCTACTGCGAGCCGCGATGGTGGCGGTCGCAGCCGTTACCGAGGTTCAAAATCACGAGATCGTCGATGAGCCGATCGCGGCAGACGCAGAGACCGGGGCCGAAGACACGCCGAATCATGAATTGACCGATCCGGCCATCGAGTCTAATCTGACAGCGAGTCAGCCGATCGAGCAAAAGTGACGGTCCCAATCCTACCCCCGAGGAGGGTGTGATGGAGGTCAGCCGAAAAGTGATGGTCCTGGATGAGAATATCCTGGACGTCATGGAGGCCGAAAAATACCTCAGAGAAGGTGGGTACGAAGTGGTGACACTTTCGACCCCGAACGGTGCCCTTTCGAAGATCGACTACGAGCGCCCCGAGATACTCTTGCTCGATATCTCCATGCCGCGCCTCAACGTGGCCGATTTACTCGAGACATTGAGAAGCACCGAGGAATACGAGGATCTCGTCATCGTGTTGTTCAGCGACATGGACGCCGAGAAGCTTCAGAAGCTGTGCATCGAGAATGACATCAACGGCTATTTCTGTAAGTCGATGGATGTGACGCAGATCGCAGCGTTTCTCGATAATTTCTACGAATTCTAACCCGGGCTGCGCCAGTCCGGTGCGACATCGACCCAGGGCAAGACATGAGTGATGAATCGTCTGGAGCGCATTCGGTGTGGATTCTTGTGGACCAGAGTTCACGCGCCGAGACCTTTGAATCGGTCGCACGACATCTCGAGGACATCGCGGACGTCGAGACCCAGATCGTAACGATCACCGAGGTGATTGGAACGATGGCCCGCGGTGCGTTGGCGGGCGGTGCCGAGCGGCTGTTGCGCGGCCTGCGCGTCGCGTTTCAGGGCAGGGGCGACGAAGATTTCGTCGGCGCCGTCAAACGTGATCGGCCCGATCTACTCGTGGTGACCGATCCGCGGTATGTGCGGGCCCTCGGCCTGCTCGAAAATCTCTCGGGCATCCCGTCGCTACAGGTCGGCGTATTTCCCGATTACAACATGACGCCTGACTGGCAGAAGAGCCCGCTGCAGGCCTTTGTGGTTCCGCATGAGTCGTTCAAGGCTCGTCTGCTCGATGCCGGCTATCCGGAAGAGCGA
>CAYFTY010001100.1:0-1752 GCA_964346045.1 uncultured Bradymonadales bacterium
CGACCCACGAGTCGGTGACCGTCGCCGTGTGATGATACTTTTCACTGACTTTGTCGACGCGTAGCGCACCGACGACGATATACTTCGTGCCCTTGGCTTCGCCATCTTCGCCTTTGAGTTCTTCGATCTCGCGCACGACCGCGTAGAGATCACCCTCTCGCGGCTCAACCTGTCTCAGTTTCGTCTCTTCATCGTCCTCTTCGCGCGCTTCTTCACCGAATTCAATCCAGGCTTTGTCGCCCGGCGAAAGCATGTTTGCCTCTTTGGGCGAAGCGACGATACGCCCGACATATTCGACCTCTTCGGCGGTGATGAAACCGGCCGTCGGAAGCATCATGATGCCGTTGCCCGCCCTATCCTCTCGCGCGACGTTCTGCATCTGCGTCGGCGCGTCCTCGCCTGAACTTGGCGCCTTCAGATAGAGAATATCACCGGGGTAAATCCAGTGCGGGTTGGTGACGTGCGCATTATAGCCCCAGAGTCGCGGCCAGTTGTACGAGTCGCCGTAATACGAACCCGAGAGATCCCACATGGTGTCACCCGATGAGACGACGTGGTAATCTGGCGCTTTTTGAGTCCGATGCACGACCTGGGCGTCTGCATGCGGCATCGAAATAGTCATAGTAGCCGCAGTGAGAGCAGCCGTGGCGAGCATGTTCGTCACGCCCTTGCTCTTGAGTTTTGGGCGCTTGAATTTCCACATAGGACTTCCTCCAAACTCGGCCTCGATGAGGCACGAGAGCATCGGCTTCAGGAGCCGCCATTCAATTTCTGTTGACCGAGTTTACCAGCGCTGGTCGTCGGATACTGGGACGTGAGTGACTCGAGTACGCTACGCGCGTCGTCGGGCCGGCCCATTCTTTCGTACGCCATGGACATTTTGAGCATGGCATCTGGAACCTTGTTTCCGTCTGGTTGCTCTTTGAGAACGCGGCGGAAAAACGCCACGCTCTTTTCGTAGGAGCCGAGTCCAAACTGACATTCGCCCAGCCAGTAGAGCGCGTTGTCGACGTAATCGGCACGCGGCTTCGAATCGAGAAAACTCTGAAAACCCTGCAATGCTTTTGCGTAGTTTCCGGCTCGATAAAGAGTGAGCGAGTCTTTATAGATGCTCAGCGCATCTTTGCGCTCTGCTTTCTGTTCCGCGGTTTTCGGACGCTCGAGGTCTTGCACAGACTTATTCTCGAGCTCCCGGGTCGTCGGTAGCTTTTCGCTGGTGACGTTGGGCTGAGCTGCTTTCTTTGCAGATCTTCGGGATTTGGCCTTCGCAGGCGATTCACCGGTGAACTCACGATACTCTTTTTCGGTGATCACGACTTCGGGTTCGGCTCCCGTGGCCACGCTGCTAGTCGGCACCTGCTCTTGTCGCTGCGCCGGCTGCCGTTGCTGCCGCTGCTGCGCGGGCGCCTGTTGCTGCGGTTGCTGCGCGTATTGTGGTTGCGCATAAGAATCCTGCCCCGAGTTTTGCCCCAGCGGAATACGACGAATATTTCGTTGCGGTCGCTGCTCTTGGGGATATCCGTAATTCTGGCCACCGTAATACGACTGAGGCGCCGGCTGCGGCGCGGCCTGCGCGATGCCCTGCTCGACGGCGCCGCGCATGTGGCCGCGGCGCTGTAGCGAAATACGATTGGCTTCGACTCGGTCCTGGAGCAAGAAGACCTGATCCTCGAGTTCCTCGATCCGGACCGTAAGTCGACCGTTCGTCCGCTCGGTTTCTTCGAGCCTGGTCTGCAAAGCAACGACGCGCAC
>CAYFTY010001101.1:0-1746 GCA_964346045.1 uncultured Bradymonadales bacterium
CCGACACCCTCGCAGCGATGCGCGAAGCTCGCGAAGCCGGAGCCAAATCACTCGCCATCTGCAATGTGATCGAATCGACGGTCGCGCGTGAATCCGACGGCGTACTCTACACGCACGCCGGCCCCGAGATCGGCGTCGCGAGCACCAAAGCATTCACCACTCAGCTCGCAGCCGTCTCGCTACTCGCCGTGTGGCTGGGGCGACGACGCGAAACCCTCGAGGCCGACCAGGCCCGAGGGCTTCTCGAATCGTTGCGTTCGCTGCCCACGGATATCGAAGCACTACTGCAGGAAGAGGAGGTCTACGAGACCATCGCCCACGAATTTTCGAGCGCCCACTCCTTCCTCTATCTGGGGCGCGGAAACGTTTACCCCATCGCCCTCGAGGGCGCACTCAAGCTCAAAGAAATCAGCTACATACACGCCGAAGGCTATGCGTCGGGCGAAATGAAACACGGGCCGATCGCGCTCATCGACGAGAATATGCCGGTGGTGGTCGTAGCTCCGGATAATTCGGTCTACGAAAAGACCTTGAGTAACGTCGAAGAGGTCCGCGCTCGTGAGGGCCGCATCATCTCGATCGTCACCGCAGGTGATACCGAACTTCATAAGCACTCGGACATCGTCATCACGATGCCCGAGGTGCATGAATTCGTGCAGCCCATCGCGGCCGCGGTCGTGGTGCAGCTCATCGCCTATCACGTCGCCGATTTCAAAGGCACCGACGTCGACCAACCCCGCAACCTCGCCAAGAGTGTCACCGTCGAGTAGGCGCCCTCCCGACTTGACCGAGCACGAGCGGATCGAATAGCGTTCTAAAGGTCAGGTAAACAATTCCACTTCAAACGCTTGGGGGCCTTCCAGGTCGTGGTATCCAGCGCTTCCGAACCCGCAGATATTGCGGAACTCGAACCCGATCAGCTCGTCGAGCAATTCGAGGATTTCGTGCGCGCGATCGCCTACGATCTCGAGCAGCGGCTCAAGATCCGGGTCTCGCTCGATGATCTGGTCGCCTACGGATACCAGGGGCTGCTCGAAGCCCACGAACGCTTCGACGCGACCGCGGGCAATCGATTTTCGAGCTACGCCTATTACCGCGTCCGCGGAGCCATTCTCGATGGCTGCCGTAAAGAGGGTTGGCAAACCCGAACTCGCGATGTCAATCGAGAGCGAAAGATGGGCGAGTTTCTCGAAACGACCCACAAGGTCAACGAGAACATCCCCGAAGCCAATAATTTCAAAGATGCCGTACATCGTGTGAGTAACTTCGTCGGGGATGCCGCGACGGTCCTCCTCTTGAATGAGATGGAAGATGTCGATCCCGAGCATTATAGCGAAGAGCCGCAGCAAGAAGACGGACTCGAGGTGCGTGACATCGAACGCCTTCTCAAAGAGGGGCTGAGGCTTCTGTCCAACGAAGAGCGCGACATCGTGATCCGTTTCTACTTCAAGAACGAGAACATGAGCGACATCGGCGAGTCGCATGGCCATAGCAAATCATGGGTTTCGCGCATACATACTCGGGCCATCGAGCGTATCCGCGAACATTTCGAAAGTGAGACTTCGTGAGCCTGCACGAGGGCCCACGCGTGGCGATCTTCCAAGAACAAAGTACTTGCATCCACGGGGTCCATCCGCTAATAACTCCCCTCTTGCAACCTTCGCGATGCGCGAACATGTTGCAGATAGGTATTCTGGGCCTATAGCTCAGTTGGTTAGAGCCACCGGCTCATAACCGGTTGGTCCC
>CAYFTY010001102.1:0-1743 GCA_964346045.1 uncultured Bradymonadales bacterium
AGCATGCCGTAGTGGACGACGGGCCGCTGTAGCGCGTTCCCGACGAAGAGAGGGAGAATCGAAGCGACGAGCGGCAGAAGCAGGCAGTGGGCGACACAGAGACCGGAGGCGAAGATGCCCGCCGAGTCGAGAACGTTTGTGGAAGAGATATCGTTAGACTTGGTCATCGTCAGGAAGTGGGAGGTCGCAGAACGGATTTGGTGGTTGATTGTGAGCGATTGACTACCCAGTCAAGATTAGCAGTTGATAAAGTACGAATACTCAGACGCACTGTCAATAATGGGGTATTATTATTGCTCTGCTGGGGGCGTGTGACCGTCGCAGAGGCACTGTTCGAGTGCGGAGCGAATATGGTCGGCGTCGAGGTGACTCCCGATGAAGACGATTTGGCTTTGTCGGGGGTCATGTCGACGATTTTCGGCCGGCCGAGCATCAAATAGCATATGGATGCCTTGAAAGATCATCGGAACGTCGAGTCCGTCGATGGCGACGAGCCCCTTCATTCGAAAGAGGTCGGGGCCATGATTTGCGACGAACGATCCGAGCCATTGATCGAGAGCGTCGGCGTCGAAAGCCCGCTGGGACTGGAAGGTGACTGACGTGACATGGTCGGTATGGTCGTGGCCGTGTTCATCCCCATAACGGGTCTCCTGGTCCCACGGGACGAGTCGATCGTCGGCGTCGCACAGGACCATGGCAAACTCGCCGGGCTCGTGGTCGGCGAACAAGACGAGGTCGGTGGGGTCGGTCACCGTCAATTCGAACGCGTGGAATTTTTCGTCGACCTGGAGTTGCCAGTGAGTCGGTCCCGGAGTCAGGGTTTGCCCATTGGTGACCGGTTGCGGCGGTTGGCTGAATAGCCTTATGGCGGTCTCTTCCCGCTCATCGATCGCGATACGACCGGCGATCTCGGAGGGAAGCAGGGCGAGTGACAGGTGAGGCTCGGGCCCGGACTGGGTGCGGAGCCAGTAGGAACCGGGTTTAAGGTGAACGGCACCGGCCCATTCAAACGGATACTCGGGGACGAGGAAGTCGGGGTCGGAGGCAATGGTCCGCTCGAGATCGAACGCACCGATATCGATGATGGTGTCGAGGTCGACCTCGGCCTGCTCGGTTCGGCAGACGGGCGCGGTGGAATTGATCTGGGTGAGTCGCTGCTCGAGGGAAGCCAAGTGAGCATCGTCGACGAGGTCGGTCTTGTTCAGAAGGATGACGTCCGCGAACGCGACTTGGCGCTGGCACTCATAGGTCTCGTCGAGGTGTCGTGGTGTATGTTTGGCGTCGACGACGGTGACGATCCCGTCGAGTCGATACCGCTCGGAGATATCTGGATCGAGAAAGAAGGTCTGGGCGACAGGTCCGGGATCAGCCAGACCTGTCGTCTCGATGAGCACGTAATCGAACCGCTTTGGTCGCCCGGCGAGTTCGTCGAGAATGTCGACCAAATCCCCGCGGACGGTGCAGCAGACACAGCCGTTGTTCATCTCCACGATCTCTTCGTCGGAGTTCACGACGAGCGCGTCGTCGATGCCGACTTCGCCGTACTCGTTCTCAATGACGGCGATGCGCGCGCCATGGTCTTCGGTCAGAATTCGGTTGACCAGCGTCGTCTTCCCCGAACCTAGAAAGCCGGTGAGAATGGTGACGGGAATCTCGTTTGGGGAATCGATCATCGGCTTTGACCAAGCTCGAAGAGATGGAGGAGGGCGACGGACCAACGATGCGAAAAGAGGTTGGCCGGCA
>CAYFTY010001103.1:0-1742 GCA_964346045.1 uncultured Bradymonadales bacterium
CTTCATGGCTTCGGCGATCTGTTTATTGACCTCGTAGTCGGCGACGATCTCTTCGGGATCTTCCTGATCGGATTGCATCAGCTCACCGACCGTCGTCTTTTCGTGGCCGGGCGCCTGAGCATCCATGTAGACCGGAGGAGCATCGAGCTGTGCAGCGACACGAACGACTTCTTTTTCGTCGACGTCGAGATATTCGGCGATCAGAGCGGGCGTCGGCTCGTGACCGCGCCGGATAAGCTCGCGACGCGCTTTCTTGAGGTTGTAGAAAAGCTTTCGACCGGCACGCGATGAGCCGATTTTCACCGGATGAAGATGATTCATCAGGTAGTTCAGAATCATCGCGCGAATCCAGTACTGGGCATAGCTCGTGAACTTGACGCCACGATAGGGATCGTAGCGCGTCACGGCTTCGGCAAGGCCCACATTTCCTTCCTGGATCAGATCGAGAAGGTTGGTCCAACGTCGCTGATACTCGCGGGCAATCTTCACCACCAGACGCAGGTTCGTCAGGATCAACAATTTACCGGCATTGCTGTCGTCTTCTTCTTTGTATCGCTCGGCGAGTTCTTGTTGCTCGTCAGCCGCGAGCGGCTCGATGTAGCTGAGTCGCGAGAGGTAAGCCGAGAGGGGATCAGCGTTGGCCAGATCGGTGCTGGTCGCGTGCTTCTTGCCGCTCGCCGCCTTGAAGAGCAGGCTCAGATCACCCAGTGACGCGGCACTTCTTTCGAGGTTTTTCTGGCTCAGATCGGGGCCGTCATCGTCTGTGAGAACTTCGACCTCGGGTTCTTCGCCCGCCTCAGTTTTTTCGGTTTCTTCGCTGGCCATGGGATCCATCCGCCTCGCGCGATGATATTATCCAGAATCTTACAACAGCCGCCGCAAATTTGCGACGCGGAAGGCTCGGGGCGCCGATTTTGATCGGACCACGAACGAGCGACAACCAACACTCGACTGCCTCACTACGCCGCAGCATCTCGCTCAGCCCGGAGGCCACGACAAATCGCGACCGCCAATCACGTGCACATGCAGGTGAAAGACTGTTTGCCCTGCCTTTGCGCCGTTATTGACCACAAGTCGAAACCCTTCGAGACCTTCGTCGCGAGCCACTCTGGCCGCTACCCACATCAGATGCCCGAGAAGCTCTCGGTCTTCTTTTTCGGCGTCGTAACAATTGACGACATGCTTGCGCGGAATCACCAGAAGATGCGTCGGAGCCGCAGGATTCACGTCGCGAAAAGCAATGCAGTGTTCGTCTTCGTACACCCGATCGCTCGGGATTTCGTCGCGCAGGATCTTTCCAAAAATCGTGTCGTTTTCTTCATTCATCAAATCACCTTCGAACTGTCTACGATCAGCGTCACGGGGCCATCATTGACCAGCGAGACATCCATCATCGCACCAAAGACTCCCGTCGCGACTTTGCCCTCGATTATAAGACGCGCCCGCTCGACAAAGGTCTCATACATATCTTCGGCCGGACCGGGTTTCATCGCCTTGACGAAGCTCGGCCGGCGTCCTTTGCGGGTGTCACCGTAGAGGGTGAACTGGCTGACGACCAGTAGATCGCCGCCAATGTCGACGAGCGAGAGGTTCATCTTGCCCTCGTCGTCGGCAAAGATCCTCAGATTGACGGTCTTGTCCAGTACGTACTCGAGGTCGGATTCTTCGTCGCCCTCGCCCGCGCCAAGAAGCACGAGCAGCCCCTGGTCGATCTCGCCCACCGTTTCTCCGTCGACGTCGAC
>CAYFTY010001104.1:0-1739 GCA_964346045.1 uncultured Bradymonadales bacterium
GCTCGAGCAAGCCCTCGGTGACCGCCATCAAGGTAACGATCTGCCGGGCGGGTCTCAGGGTCTCGAACTGGGGCTGTTTGAGTAGTTCGCGCACGCGCTGTCCATGCTCGAGACGTTCGCGTGTCTCGGGATCCATGCGGGTCCCGAATCGAGCGAACTGCTCGAGTTCTTCGTACTGTGCGTAGGCGAGTTTGAGTCGGCTGCTGATCTTTCGATAGGCCGGAAGCTGCGCCTTCGCACCGACACGCGACACCGAGTTGCCGACATCGATCGCAGGCAGTTGAGCACGCTGGAAGAGCCCGGGTGAGAGATAGATCTGTCCGTCGGTGATCGAGATGATATTGGTCGGGATATAGGCCGAGATGTCTTCGGCCTGCGTCTCGACGATCGGGAGTGCTGTGATCGAGCCGCCGCCGAATTCAGCCTTGAGCTGGGTCGCCCGTTCGAGCAGACGCGAATGCACGTAGAAGATATCTCCAGGAAAAGCTTCACGACCAGGCGGGCGACGCATCAGGAGTGAGAGTTCTCTATACGAGAGGGCGTGCTGCGTCAGATCATCAAAGACGACCAGCACGTCGTTTCCCTGCTCCATGAACCACTCGGCCATCGTCATCGCAGCATAAGGAGCCATATAGCGCAGTCCCGGGGGTTGGTCTGGCTCGCCGAGCACCACCGCCGTGTAGGCCATGGCACCCTCGCGTTGGAAGCGGTCGAGAATGCGTGTGACCGAGGCCTTCTGCTGACCGATCGAGCAGTAAATGCAGGTCATATCACCGGGCTGCTGATGAAGAATCGTGTCGACGGCGAGTGAGGTCTTGCCCGTTTGTCGATCACCGACGATGAGTTCGCGCTGACCCCGACCGATCGGGATCATCGAGTCGATCGCGGTGATTCCAGTGTGCAGTGGGCGCGTGACCGGATGCCGTTTCACGATTGGCGGAGCAGGGCGCTCGACTGGACGCCGCCGCGTGGTGCGCGCTTCAGGCAAACCGTCGAGAGGGCGACCGAGTGGGTCGACGACGCGTCCGAGCAACGCCTTGCCGACCGGTACGTCGAGAACGCGCTCGGTTCGAGCCACAAGGGTGCCCGATCGAATGGACACGTCGTCATCGAGGAGCGCAACTGAAACCCGCTGCGGTTCGAGGTCGACGACGAGTCCCCGCGAGCCCGAGGGAAAAACCACGAGTTCTTCGTTGGTGACATCGGGAAGTCCCCGAGCGACGACGATGCCTTGATCGACGCTGAGTACAGTACCGAGTTCGCGCAGGCGTAGACCTTCGACTTCACCGCTCGCGCGACCGAGCGCCTCGAGGACGTCATGCAGAAGCGGGTCGAGCATTCCACGCCTCCTCGATCTGGGCCTCGGCAACGTCACCGTGCGTAATACCCTTTAAAGCCTCGCCCATTCGATCTTCGAGTGCGTCGAGATAGTCGTCGATCGACCAGCCGATGCGGTGGCCTGCGCAGCGCAGCTCGACCCCGGCAACGAGTTCCGCGTCCGTCTCGAAGCTCAGCTGTATACCTTCGTCGAGTCGAGCCTCTAGCTTGTCACGTATGGACTCGCGATGCTCATCGGCAAGCTCGAAAGCCGTGACGATTTTCACGGCTCGCGCTCCGTCTTCGCTCCCGACGAGTTTTTCGACCATCTCGTCGTCCAGCTCGCCAATCTGCTCGAGGAAGCGTTTCAGCAGAAGACTCTCGAGGTCCCGATCGGCCAGTGAAGCGAGCGCTTTTCGAAT
>CAYFTY010001105.1:0-1733 GCA_964346045.1 uncultured Bradymonadales bacterium
TCCCTGCGCGAACTGCAACGCACTGCCAAAATATTCTTTGGCGGTCCCGATATCTCGCATCGAAAGGCAGAGCGCTCCCAGATTCGAAAGCACTCGGATCAGCCCTCGATGGTCGTGGATTTCCTGAGCGCGCCGAAGGGCATTGTTCAGATACTGCTGTGCCTGGGGGAAATTATGCTGCCGAATCAGCAGCGTTCCCAGCTGATTATAAGCAGTCCAGTATAGCTTGCGGTCTTCGGGATCTTGCAGATTGATATTCTGCACGCCTTCGACCTTCTTCGAGACCTCCATCAGAACGCCGCCGGCATTCGAGAGCTGATTTTGTTTTTCAAAGATTTTGGCAATCCCGAGCATCGCCTGAATTTCGAGCTTGGGATTCTGTGTTTCGATGGCGATGTCCCGTACTTTTTCGAGGGCCTGGAACGCGGCGTCGACCTCGGCGCTGTCCATCCCGATTCTTCCTCGCTCAAGCAGAATCGGAGCCCGATATTCAGGCAGAATCATGTCGAGCGAAGGCAGAGTCTCCAACTGCTGCAGCGCATCGTCGAGACGCCCTGATTCTCGTAGCGAGACCAGCAGGCGTGCAACGACGGCTGCGTAGGTCGCATTGTCGAGCTGAAATCCATGCTCGTCGAGTAGCTCGCGGGCATCTTGATACTGGCTGATGGCGCTCGGATAGTCGTAGAGATCGAGGAGCATATCCCCGGCCCGCATCATATAGTGCGCAGCACCTTCCCAACCCTCGACCGCCCGATAATGAAAGGCGAGCATCGCGGGCCACTCGACCGGATCGACTGCCGCGACTTCTGGCGCCTTTTCGAGGAACTCGATGACGCGCGAGTGGAATTGCTGACGGGATTCTCTCGCAAGCCGATCGTAGACGATCTGACGCAGCACACGCGGCTTGAAGGCAACGATGATGCGCTCGAAGGCGTCGAGCCCGGCCTCGAGAAGTCCCGCGCCAACCAGTTCGCCGACCGCGATTTTTGGCCCCAGGTGCGCTGGCGCGATCTGGTAGAGCAATTCTTCGCGGAAGGACTCGCCAAGCACCGACGCAATCGCGAGCACGTCGCGAATGGCATTGGGCAGGGCGTCGACCCGCTGCGCAAGAAGCTCTTGTAGACTCTGCGGAATGGCATTCTGAATCGCCTCCGCCGAGAGCATTTGCGTCATATCATCGCGGGCGAGCGCTCGAAGCAGCTCGGCGAGGTACATCGGGTTATGCTCCGAACGCCCGATCAGGTGTTCGGTCACATCGGGAGGCGGCGTATACCCGAGCGTCTGGGCAATACACTGTCGAGCTTCGGCGTCCGTGAAACCTCCAATCTGAAGGATTTCGAAATTGCCGGGAAGCCCATGGTCGCGCTGCGTTTTGCTATATCGGAGCGAGCCGGCGATAAGCACAGGATGCTTTTGCACACTCGCGATGAGGTTATCGATCACATCGAGCTCGGTCGCATCCCAGACGTCGATATCGTCGACCGCCAGAAGCACCGGCCCCTTCTTCATCGCGAATCGCACCATCCGCTGAACGAGAGCGGCCGTGAAATACGCAAAACTCGAACTGTCCTGCCATGGCAGACGAGCCGCCAACTCGTGGTCGGCGCCCGAAGGATTCATGTAGAACTCGACGACGGCGTCAACGCCCTCCGAAAGACCGATCGACTCACATGCCTTGCGCACGAGCGTGTGCGGGTCTTTGTAGGTGAGCGCGATGTTGCGAATCCAAGCAC
>CAYFTY010001106.1:0-1731 GCA_964346045.1 uncultured Bradymonadales bacterium
CCCGGCCTGGCTCTCGTGGGCCCTATCTTCGAGAACTCGCGGGGCGCGCGTGCGCGGTCATCACCGAGTACACGGCACTCGACCCCTTACGAACGTGGACGGATACCCTCGGCGACCATGCTCCGGTCATCGAGGTCGACACCGACTGTCTCGTCCCCATCACGTTGGTCGACGGCAAGCCGACGAGCGCGTCGCAGTTCCGCAAAAAAACCAAACATGAGCGACAGGCGCGTCTGAATGCACCGTGGCCCGATATAGAAGGCGGCGAATCCAAATTACCGGATCTTCCATTCGAGCCGGTCGACATCGGTTCGGTGGAAATCGAGGAATTGGTCGAAGCATGTGAAATCGACCACGAGCTCGGCCCGGTGCTCGACACACCAGGCGGAAGCCGTGCTGGCTACCAACGATGGGAAGACTTCAAAGAAGACGGGCTGGATCGCTACAAATGGGACCGCAACGACCCGGCCAAGCCCGAGGCGGTGAGCCGCATGTCGGCCTACCTTCATTTCGGACACGTATCTGTCTTCCGCATGGCTCGCGAGGCTGACGAGCACGACGGACGCGGCGTCTGGAAATATCTCGATGAGATGTTGGTGTGGCGTGAGTTTGCGCGGCATCTATGCCACCGCCTCGATGACTTCGAATCATTCGAGGCTCTGCCCAAATGGGCTCGAGAATCGCTTGAAGCGCATGCCGACGATCCGCGAGACCAAGTCCTATCACGCGACGAGCTCGCCAACGCAAATAGCGGAAATCGCCTCTGGGATGCCTGCCAACGCTCGCTCATCAAGCATGGTGAGCTACACAATAACGTTCGAATGACCTGGGCCAAGGCACTTCTTCAGTGGACCGAGCACCCCAGGCAAGCGCTCGAGCTGGCCTTCGAATTCAACGATCGGTTTGCGCTCGATGGCCGTGATCCGAATTCGAGGCTGGGCATCATGTGGGCGTTCGGCGCCTTTGACCGACCCTATGACGACCTCGCCATTACCGGAAATGTTCGGCCGCGCGATCTCGACTGGCACGCGGGCCGAATCGACATGGACACCTATGAGGCGTGGGTCGACCGGCCCAACGTGGCAGACTGATTATTCGGTGACGCCTTCGGCTTCTGGAGTCGTATCAGGCTCAGGCTCGCCCGGCTCCATTTCGCTTACGTCTTTGACCTTCTTGAATTTCATGGTCATGCGGTCGCTTTCGCCGATGGCCACATACTTCTCGCGATCCTTATCTCCAAGCCGCAGCGAAGGAGGGAGCGTCCAGACACCTTCAGCGTAATCTTTGGTATCTCTGGGATTGGCGTTCAGCTCTGACTTTTCGACAAGCTCGAAGCCATGCGATTCAGCCAACTGCAGGACATAGGTTTCGGGAATGTAGCCGGCGTCTGCCGAGGTCCTCGGATCGGCTCCCTCGGCTGCGCGATGCTGCACCACACCGAGGATGCCGCCGTCTTTGAGGACCTTATTGGCTTCCGCGAAGACCTCTTCTGCGACTCCGGCACGCACGAAGCTGTGGATATTGCGAAAGGTCAGAACAAAGTCAGCGCTCTTGGGTGCTCCGATATCGATCTTCTTCCCAGGCTCGAGCATCCCGAGCGTCACCTTCGCATAGACCGGGTCCGTCGAAAGTCGCTCGGAGTACGATTTATAGATCTTCGAGCGATAGTGATCGGGATCTTCCTTCGGCGCGAAACTCGCCGCGATGAGCTTTCCTTCTACCAGGTAGGGT
>CAYFTY010001107.1:0-1731 GCA_964346045.1 uncultured Bradymonadales bacterium
GATCCCGTCAGGTTTGGACTCAATGTCGTTGCCGGTCATCTTGGCGCAGGCAGCCGCCGAATCCGAGAGTAGTAACGTCCTCGTCCTCGTCGAGTACCTCGATGCCGGTGGATGGATGATGTACGTCATCCTCACCGTGTCGTTGGGGGGCCTCAAAATTTTCCTCGAGCGCGGGGTGAATCTCTATATCACCCGGCGCTTGAACGCGATTTCGTTCACCGCCGGGATGGTCGGGCTGGTCGAGAACCGCCGATTTCGAGAAGCGATCGACGCCACGGAAGTGTCGTCGAAGCATCCGCTCGTTGCGGTCGCCAAGGCCGGTTTGATTCGGTCGAATCGACGCGAGAAAGAAATCGAGCGAGCGATGGAAAACGAAATGCTCGCCGCGATTCCACAGCTCAATAAGCGGGTGGCGCTGATGGCTGTTCTGGCCAATATCGCTACGCTCCTCGGGCTTCTCGGTACCATCTTCGGTCTGATTGCAGCATTCACCAGCGTGGCAGCTGCATCCGCGGCCGAACGGCAGGAAGCGCTGGCGGCCGGTATCTCGCAGGCTATGTACACGACGGCCTTCGGGATCTCGGTTGCTGTTCCCTTGCTGCTTTTCCACCACATTCTCTCGAAACGTGTCGAGAGCATCATGATGGAGATGGAAGGAGGCGCGAGTTCGCTTCTGGTGGCGGTGGCTGGCGTCCGGGGTGAGCCCGGACAGACCGACGGTCGCGCCCAGCGCTGACCCGGGAGTATCTGCGCGATGGCTTTCAAGCGATGGAAAGAAGCGTCTGAAGACGCCTCAGATCTGAACGTGATTCCGGTCATGAATCTATTCATGGTCCTGATCCCGTTCTTGCTACTGGGTGCGACGTTCTTCCAGATCGGAGTGATTCCGACCTCGACGCCGACGCTCAGCCCATCAGAATCCGATGTGCCCAAGACGCCCAAGACTGTTGCCGTGAGTTTGACGATCAACGAAGAAGGGATGCGAATCGATTGCGCCAGCACGAGCCTGACCCCCGAAGAGCTCGCGGCTCTGTCGAGCGAGTGGCCGAAGAAAAGCGGGAAATATCAGATCGATGCCCTCCAGCAGGAGCTACTCGATATCAAGCGTCAGTATCCCGAGAGCAACACCATCACCGTGCTGCCTCATGAAGAACTGAATTATCAGACGCTGGTCGAAGTTCTCGATAAGACCCGCAACCGCAAGGTGGGCACGAACTCGGATGGTGAGCCCGTCTGGGAAGAGCTTTTCCCTGTGACGATCTTTTCGCGCTACTACGAGCCGGAGCCTGACCAGGAAGGCGTGGTTCCGGTCGAAGAAGGAGGTGGCGATGAGGAGTAAATTCGTCAAGAAAAGCAAGCCTCAGGGGCTGATGCTCACCTCGCTTCTCGATATGTTCACGATCATCCTGATCTTCCTGATCGTGTCGTTCGAAGCCGAAGATTACGAATTCAAACTCGACCCGGGCCTGAAGCTTCCCGAGTCGAGCGCAAACTCGGTGTTCAAGCCGGCCATCAATCTCGCGTTGACCCCCAAAGCGCTCAAGATTGGGACCGATCAAATCGTGCCTCTCGACCGCGGTAAATTTGACGAGCAATATTATTCGGACGGTGAGATCCCCCAGCTCGTCGAAGTGCTCAAACCCATCTACGAGCAAAAGATGGCCGAGGCCGAGCTCACTGCCGATCCGGAAGATGATCAGGCAATCGTCCTCGTCCAGGCTGACAAAGGGC